>JBMOIK010000525.1:0-2711 GCA_049317365.1 Rectinemataceae bacterium
TCAGCCGCGTCAAGGACTGGCACATCGTCGACCGGGCTGAGGGCAGGGCTGAGGGCAAGGCTGAGGGTAAGGCCGAGGGTAAGGCCGAGGGCGCTGTGGAAACGGCACGGCGCCTCAAAGGACTTGGAATCGATTCTGCAATAATTGCGGAGGGCACGGGCTTGACAGCGGAAGAGGTGGAGAAAGCCTGAGAAGTGACAATCTCTCGGGGCCTGCTCCTCGCCACGGCAAACCCGCTACCAAAGCCGGAGGGTCAAACCCCGTTGTGCCCAGGGGTCACTCGCTACGGTGCCGGTGCCGCGCCGAAATCCCCTATGGACCAATCCGCCCGCTGCTACTGAGTTTGCCCCAATCCCTGCCCGCGCTGCGATTGCTCCAATTTTGCTCCCGAAACGCAAGCGAAACGGCAGCTTCCGGGCGTACTAGCAGCATGGAGATACGCCGTGCTGCGCTCCGTCAACGATATGGTTCTAAATTCATCTTCGGCGAGGAGTCCCGGAAGGAGCTCCTTACGGAGCATGTCAATCAACCTTGTCCTTCATCATCCGTGATATCGCTCAACTTCGTTCCGCGGACTCCTTTGCTCACTATCCGATGACTCCGGCTGACAATCTCGCAGGTCCGACCCTGCATCAAACTTCTTAGACTCGTCCCACTGCGTATATTAGCCCGATATGGCACAAATTACACAATTGATTCTCTCGTGCTTCGGTCCCATAGTAATCGCAGTCGCTGTGTGGAATGCGTTTCCGCATTGACGAAGGAGGCATTCGTGGGCGTCTACATCCATTACGGTCTTGCGACCGACCTCGTAGTGAAGAAGGAGGAGACTCGGGAATGCAAGATCCGGCTTAAGGATGTTCTGGAGGAAGTCGGCCGCTTTTACCCCGTCGATGTATATACGGTTACGGAGGACAAATCGGCGTTTTATTTTGCCGCTCAAACCGAGCATCTCTGTCCACGCTTCGATGCGCTGCTCGAGCGCATGCGACTGCTCTTTGACCAAAAAGACGACGAGCAATATGCGACCCTTCGGCAGTTTGACTGGGAGCATATCGATCGGGAAATCCTGATCGCGCGCTCCAAGGAGGCATCCAGCTATCACTTTCAAGACTACGACTGCCCTTTGCCGGATAGATCGAGGTCCTACTCCTTCGGTAATGATTTCGAGATCGACCATCGAGGCATTCTATTTGCTATGGAGGGCAAGGTGCTCGCGGAGACAATGACTCGCACGCTCTTGTTTACGACGCTCTATATGCGGCATTTGCTTGCTGATCTACCACAAGGACGCTTTTTTAAGGTTTTCTTGAATCTGTGAAGCGGGGACCCGGCTTGTCGCACGACAGCATTAGCTGTATGTCGAGACTTGCCAGTCCCGCAGGCTCAGGCCCTCACCACGCCCCCGTGCCGCTCCCTGAGAATTGCCGTAGTCCTGACCAGCTCCGCATCGCGCAGCGAGGGGGACCATCCCTTCGCAATTGCCATGATATCGCAGAGTTCCTCGAGGACGGACGCCGTGGCCAGGCCCCTCCAGGCGATCGTGCTCCGCCTGAGGATCAGGTCATCGAGGTGCTCGGCCCCCTCCTCACGGGCGAGGAAGGCGACTTCCTGCCGGGAGTAGGAAGGCAAGGATGCGAGCATGGCCTCGGGGCTGCCGGGGGTGACCGCGGAAACGACGAGGCCCGCGCGCGAGCCATAGAGGCCGGAGAGTGCCTGCGCCCGATCGAGGGAAATGCCGTGTTTTTTCACGAGTGCGAGTTCCGCCTCCTCCATGGCTGCCGGCGTCGCTGGCCAATCCGCGCCACCGCCGATGGGCAGGCCCTCGGTCGAGACCTGGCGGCTCATGCCGAGGATGCCCAGCGCTCGGTCGGTGACCTGTCCCGCAAAGGCGCGGAAGGTGGTCCATTTCCCGCTGACAAGGGAGAGCACAGGCACGGCTCCGACTCTGGTCTCCTCGATGCTGTGGTCGCGCGAGATCTGACCCGCGTTCTTAGCCCCCGAGCGCGGGAGCGGCCGCACAGCGGAAAAGGTGAAGACGATCTGGTCCCGGGTCACGGGGATGGTGGGGAAAAGCCGTCCGGCGAGTCCGATGAAATACTCGATCTCCTCGTCCGTGCAGAGGCTCCCCTCAGCTTCCTGGACGGGGATGTCCGAGGTACCGATGACGACCCGGTCGTACCAGGCGAGCATGAGGACGATGCGGCCATCCTTGTTCTCGAAGAAGAACTCGTGTTCGCCCATGGCCTTCCTGAGGGCAGGGTTGTCCACGACGATGTGCGAGCCCTTCGTGCCGCCGATGTAGGCCGTCGGCGAGCCGAGGGCGCCGTTGACGGAATCGATCCAGGGACCTCCCGCATTGACGATGACCCGGGGACGCACCTTGAGCGTGGTTCCGCCCATCTCGTCCCGGATCATCACGACAGCCTCGTTCGACTCTCCATCGACCTCGACACCGATGACCGGGGCGTAGGTGAGAGCCATGGCTCGCTCCGAGGACCCTGTCGCGTCGAGGGCCAGTTCGACGCAGAGCCGCTCCGGCGATACCAGCTGGCCATCGTAGTAGAGGGCCGTGAATTTGAGCGTCGGATCGAGATCGGGCCATCGCTGCAGACTTTTCTTCCTTCCCTCGAAGCGATGGCGCGGCACGACCCGCTGTCCCCTCGTCAGCGCGTCGTAGAACATGAGGCCGACCTTGATGACACGGGCTC
>JBMOIK010000526.1:0-2709 GCA_049317365.1 Rectinemataceae bacterium
GATGCTGTTGCATGCGATACTGTTGCATGCGTTGCAGCAGGGTGGGATCCTGAAGCGTGCACAGGCCGGGGAGTTTCGGCCGCGCCCTCTGCCACCTGATGGACCGGCGCGTGATGGATATGCGCAACAGGCCGTGCATGGTGGACAGCGGGTGCGGAAACCGGCACTGCCTGGCCATCGGTCTGGGGAGCTGCATGGATCTCGCCTTCATCGCCCTCGTCATGATGCGCGACGACACGGGCTTTTGTCGGCAGGGCCGACGAAGGCTTCTTGACGACTACTTTTTTCTTGACGACGACGACTTTCTTCTTTTCACCGGAAAGGTCCTCGCCAGCGGGCGGCGGGGCGGGAACCTCAGCCTCAGGAGCAGCCACAACCTTGGGTTGCTTGATGAGATTGGCTTTTTGCTTCTGCGGGCTATCGCTGTTATCCGTCATAAACTCCCTTTAAGCTTGCTGCTCGTCCTCGTACTCAAAGCTCAACTCGACACTGCAGGAGGGGCAATGACTCATCTCGGGAGTCACGCTTGCCCCGCAATCCGGGCACTGGTATTCATCTTCGGTTGCGTCCTCGTCTTCGACGCCTTCCTCTTCTTCGCCCTCTTCGACGACCTCTATATTCTCATCGATGATGGACTGTATCGCTTTGGCAGCGGCCTCGTCGAGTCCCTCGATGCCTTGCAGTTCGAGCGGGGCAAGATCGAGGAGGTCCTCCAGCGTGGAGATTCCGGCCACCGAGAGCGCTTCGACCCACTCCGGCACCATGCCGGGAAGATCGGAGATGCCGTTGCCCTCATCGCCCTCTCCGAAGAGTTCCGAGACGGCCTTCATGTAACCGCCGGAGCGGTCCATCTCGCGGAACTGCTCCTCGCTCTTCACGTCGATGTTCCAGTCGCAGAGCCGGTTGGCGAGCCGCACATTGAGGCCCTGCTTGCCGATCGCCACCGAAAACTGGCTGTCGGGCACCACGACGAGGGCCGTGTGCTTGGCTTCGTCGAGTATGTAGACGTCGCGCACCTCGGCGGGTGAGAGGGCATTGTGGATGAAACGCTTGGAGTCGATGTCGTAGCGGAGGATGTCTACCTTCTCGCCTTCAAGCTCGCGGATGATGGCCTGGATGCGGATGCCCTTCAGGCCTACGCAGGCACCTACGGGATCGATGTCTTCCCGGCGCGAATAGACTGCGATCTTGGTCCGGTAACCGGGCTCTCGGACGATCTTGAACACCTCTACGCTCTTGTCGTAGATCTCGGGAACCTCGAGCTCGAGGATCTTGCGCACGAACTCGGGGTGCGAGCGGGAGAGGATGATCTGGGGCCCGCCCATGCGGCCCTTCTCGACTTCTACTATATAGGCCTTGATGCGGTCGCCCATGTGGTAGGCTTCGCGGGGTGACTGGTACTTCTTCGGGAAGATGCCCTCGACCTTTCCGAGGTCCACGAAGATGTTGCCGTTCCGCTCCCGCTGATAATAACCAATTATGATCTCTCCGACCTTGGACTTGTACTCGGCGTACTGAGTGTCGCGGGAGATCTCGCGGAGCGAGGTGCGGGTGGTCTGCTTTGCGAGCATGACGGATTGGAGGTCGAATTCCTTCGGATCGACGGGCAGCTCGAGCACGTCGCCGACCTCGGCCTCCTCGTAGATCTCCTTTGCCTCCGAGAGCTCGATCTCGAGGACCGGATCGTCGAGTTCCTCGACGATGGTCTTCTTGGCGAAGATGTCCACTCCCTCGTAATCGTCGCGGAAGCGCACCACCGCGTTCTCGTTGGTGCCGTACTTCTTCTTGTAGGCCGCGAGGAGGGCATCCTCGAGCGTCTTCAGGATGAGATCCTCCGAGATACCCTTTTCGTTGATCAGCTGGCGGATCGCCTCTGCCATTTCCGAAGCCATGGCTTATTCCCCCCCCCGCGCTCTGGGCGTTTCGCCCTCGCGTGTCGAATCCAGTTTCGCCTTGCTTATTCCAGCCAGGGGAATGGCGATCGTTTCCCCATCCACCCCGATGCGGATCAGGCCGTCCCCAAGGCCGAGGAGGCGGCCACTGTGCCACTCCGTCTCGTCCCCGGCAATATAACGGATGCGCTGACCCGCAAAGACCTCATATTCGTGCGCCGAGCGGAATACCCGGTCGATGCCGGGACTCGAAACCTCGACGAAGGGCTCGACGATTTCAAAACCCGCCTCGAGCCGGGATACAATGAGCTTGTGGGCCTTGGTACACTCGGCGGTCCCGGTACCCGTCGCGGAATAGATGACCGCATGGACCTGGACATCGCCCCGATGCCGTCCCACCGTGAACTCGAGAAGGTCGATCTTGACCGCAGCGAGTGCTGCCTCGATGTCCTTCCGGATCGCTTCCTGTTCCTGCATGTACTCCGGCCGCTCCGTCCCGCACATCCCTCGTGGGGCACGGCCACTGGCCGCCCGACCCCCATCGATCCTGTCTGCTTCTACATCGTGCCATCAGTCGATCCCAGAAGCCGATCGACCCACATTTCGTTCCAGGCCATTGCCCGGGTTCCGCAATGATCTCGACGCCGGTACTTTCCATTACGGACAAGCAATAAAAAAAGAGCCGCCCCGCGACTCTCTTCCTGCTTCCCGAGGAGAATCCTGTAGTATTTTCCGATAGGGGACACTACCCGCTATCGCCGCCAGCTGTCAAGCCGACGAAGGCGGCAGTCCTCCAGGCGCCTTCAATCAGCGGCAA
>JBMOIK010000527.1:0-2702 GCA_049317365.1 Rectinemataceae bacterium
TGTAATTTGCCCCCGCCCTTTGTACTATTACCCGGATACCATGGCTGTAGAGAACGATAGCGATACCGGAGTACTTACCCGCTCGAGGGAGGAACTCAAGCCTCCCGAGGAATTTCGGGTGATTCTGCTCAACGACGACTATACGACGATGGAGTTCGTAGTTTCGGTTCTCATGACGGTGTTTCACAAGCCGGTACCGGAGGCGACGCGAATCATGCTCGATGTCCATAAAAAAGGTCGCGGAATCGTGGGGGTCTACTCCTTCGACATCGCGACGACCAAGATCACCCAGGTGCACGCGCTGGCGAAGCAGAACGGCTTCCCGCTCAAGTGTACGATGGAGAAGGCGTAACGAATGAAGGTAAGCCAGGAAGTCCAGGCCATATTCAATGCGGCGTACAACGAGGCGAAACTCCGCAACCACGAGTACCTCACGCCCGAGCACATCCTCTATGCCTCGCTTTCCTTCGAGGAAGTGCGGCAGATCCTCGCATCCTGCGAGGCTGACGTCGAGGGATTGAAGCGCGGGATGGAAGCCTATTTCGAGCAGAAGATCCCCCAGGTCAAGGCCATGGAACCGGTTCAGACTGCCGGCTTCCAGAGCGTGATCGAACGGGCTGTCCTCCAGTCCCAGGCCTCGGGCAAAGAAGAAGTCGAGGTTGCCGACATTCTGGTTTCATTGTTTGACGAGGAAAGAAATTACTCAGCCTACTACCTGCGCAAGGCAGGGGTCAAACGGCTCCAGCTCCTCGAGGTCATCTCCCACGGTTCGGAGGGCGAAGCCGATGCCTTCGAAGACGAGGAAGAGGAAGGCGAGGAGGACGAGGAGGCCACGCCCGAGCGCGAGGAGCGCAAGCCGCGACAGGGCGGCCGGGTCTCCTCCCTCGAGCGCTTTGCCACGGACCTCACCAAGCTTGCCAAGGAAGGGAAGCTCGAGCCGGTCATCGGACGCGAGTCGGAGATCGAGCGAACGGTGCAGGTTCTCTGCCGGCGCCTCAAGAACAACCCCATCCACGTCGGCGACGCTGGCGTAGGCAAGACGGCCATCACCGAGGGTCTGGCCCAGCGCATTGTGGCGGGCACGGTGCCTCCCCGGCTTGCTGGCTTTACAATCTACGGCCTTGACATGGGTGCCCTCCTCGCCGGCACCAAGTTCCGCGGCGATTTCGAGGAACGCATCAAACGCGTAGTCGACGAGCTCCTGAAAAAGGACAAGGCCATCCTCTTCATCGACGAGATCCACACGATCATCGGT
The DNA here is from genome assembly GCA_049317365.1 of Rectinemataceae bacterium. GTDB lineage: Bacteria > Spirochaetota > Spirochaetia > Treponematales > Rectinemataceae > CAIJMU01. Next base: position 1,256 of record JBMOIK010000527.1, read on the forward strand.
GCCGGTGCCGTTTCGGGTGGCTCGATGGACGCCTCCAACCTCCTGAAGCCTGCCCTCACCTCTGGCAAGCTCCGCTGCATCGGCTCAACCACCTTCGACGAGTACAACAAGTACTTCGAGAAGGACCGCGCCCTTTCCCGCCGCTTCCAGAAGATCGACATCGTCGAGCCCTCCCAGGCTGATGCCCTCGAGATCCTGAAGGGTCTACGGAGCCGCTACGAGGACTACCACAAGGTCCGCTACAACGACGAGGCCCTCGACCTCGCGGTGAGCCTCTCCGCCCAGTACATTACCGAAAGAAGGCTTCCCGACAAGGCCATAGACGTCATCGACGAGGCCGGTGCCTGGGCGCGCATCAACGCCTTCAAGAACGGGGAGACGGCTGCTGCGACGACAGCGATAGCAGAGGCTGCGACGGCCAAGGCCGTACCTGAGGCAAAACAGGAAGGTGAAGCAGGCGAGCCCGATTCACCGGCCGGCGAGGACAGGGTGTCCGAGGAGGGTCCGAAGCTCGTCCCTGACGCAGAGTCTGCCGGCTCGCCCAAGGCCAAGGAAGGCAGCGAGGCTCCTCCCAAACTCGTGGAAGCAGTTCTCGACATCGGGCGCAAGGAAATTGAGATTGTCGTGGCCAAGATCGCCAGGATTCCCGAGCGCTCCGTTTCCACAAGCGAAAAGGAAAAACTTGGCAGCCTCGGAGACGATCTGAAGCTCGAGGTCTTCGGGCAGGATGCGGCGATCGATGCGGTCGTCAAGGCGGTCAAGCGCTCCCGCGCCGGCTTCAGGACGGCGGACAAGCCGGTGGCCAACTTCCTCTTCGTCGGCCCCACCGGAGTCGGCAAGACCGAGCTGGCGCGTCAGCTCGCCAAAGCCCTCGGCGTATCCCTCCACCGTTTTGACATGTCGGAATACCAGGAAAAGCATACCGTGAGCCGCCTCATTGGCTCGCCGCCCGGTTATGTGGGTTATGACGAGGGCGGTCTCCTCACCGACGCAATCAGGAAGACGCCCCACGCGGTGGTCCTTCTGGACGAGATCGAGAAGGCCCACCCCGATGTCTACAACATCCTTTTGTCGATCATGGATTACGCTACCCTGACCGACAACCAGGGACGCAAGGCCGACTTCCGCAATGTCGTCCTGATCATGACCTCCAACGCAGGCGCCCGCGACATCGGCAAGAGCCTCATCGGCTTTGGCGAGCGCAGCCTCACTGACACGGCCCTCAACGAGGCCGTAGAGCGCGCCTTTACGCCGGAGTTCCGCAACCGCCTCGACGCGGTGGTGCGCTTCGAGAACCTGCCAGCTGCCGTGATAGAGAAGATCGTCGTCAAGGCGATTGACGAGTTCAAGGTGATGCTGGCCGACAAGAAGGTCAGCCTCGAGACGACGCCGGGGCTCGTTACCTGGTTGGCCGAAAAGGGCTATTCCAGGGAATTTGGTGCCCGCA
>JBMOIK010000528.1:0-2694 GCA_049317365.1 Rectinemataceae bacterium
GCCATCTAGACCCGGAGCGGCGCGGATGCCTGGAATAAGCCGAAAGGCCTCCTCCTTCGGGGAGTCGGTCATCCGCGCGATGACCCGTGTCGCCAATCGATACGGGGCCATCAACCTCTCCCAGGGATACCCCGACTTCGATCCCCCGCCCGAGCTGCTCGAGGCTGCTGCACGGGCCGCCCGGGAGGGGCCCCACCAGTACGCAGTGACCTGGGGAGCGCAGGATTTCCGCGAAGCCCTCGCAGCCAAGCAGAGCAGGTTCATGGGTATTCCCATCGATCCAGACGAGCACATAGTCGTGACCTGCGGCGGAACCGAGGCGATGATGGCCGCCGTACTGACCGCTGTCGATCCTGGAGACAAGGTCATCGTCTTCTCGCCCTTCTACGAGAACTACCTCGCAGATGCGATACTTGCGGACGCCGAGCCGGTCTGCGTACCCTTGCGGGCTCCGGATTTTTCCTTTGACAGGCAGGAACTCGAAGCCGCCTTCGCCGACGGGGCAAAGGCGCTGATCCTCTGCAATCCCGCCAATCCCAGCGGAAAGGTCTTCACGAAAGAGGAACTTCTTTGCATAGCTGCCCTTGCGGAACGCTACGACAGCTTTGTCATCACGGACGAGGTTTATGAGCACATAATCTATCCGCCCCATGAGCATGTGTATTTCGCAGCCCTGCCCGGAATGTTCGAGCGTACCATCTCGACCGGTTCCCTTTCAAAAACCTATTCCATCACCGGGTGGCGTCTGGGCTACGCCATCGCGCCCAGGAGAATCGTCGATGGTCTCCGCAAGGTGCATGATTTCCTGACCGTGGGGGCCGCTGCACCCCTCCAGGCAGCAGCCGTAACAGCGCTCAGATTGCCCGATTCGTACTATCTAGGATTAGGCAGCCTCTACGCCGGGAAACGCGAGCTCTTCCTGGGCTACCTCGGGCGCGCCGGGCTTGCCCACGTCAGGCCCGAGGGGGCCTACTATGTCCTCGTCGATGTCGCCGCCTTCGGCGCCCGCGGCGATGCTGCCTTCTGCGAATGGCTGGCCCGCGAGGTCGGCGTTGCCGCAGTGCCAGGACAGAGTTTCTTCAAGGAAAGCGTGGACGGCTTCATCCGCTTCCACTTCGCGAAAAAGGAATCAACACTGGTCGAGGCAGGGCAACGCCTCCTTGAACTCCGCCGGAAATGGGAAGCTTCCCTTCAGGGCTGAACCGTCGCCCAGACCTGTCCAGAAGGGTTGCCTGGGAGTGGTGACTACCCGCAACCTTGTCTTGAAGCTCCCGCCGCCCGATGCTAGATTCTCTCCATGGCCTCCACCCTGTCGAGCATTGTAAGCCGCCTCGAGATACTCGAACGGAGTGGACCCCTGGACCCCACGATAGAAGGACTCGCCTACGATTCAAGGGCAGTCGGTCCCGGTTTCCTGTTCTTCGCCCTGCCAGGGCTGCATGACGACGGAGAACGCTATGTGGCGGCTTCGGTGCAGGCAGGCGCAGTCGCGGTCATCCAGCGTGGCCCGATCGAAGCAAACTCTCCTGGCGTAGCCTACCTCCGTGTCGCAGATCCTCGATTGGCCATGTCTCCAGTCGCCGATGCCTTCCACGGTTCTCCCTCGCGCGACCTCGCCGTCATCGGTGTCACCGGAACCGAGGGCAAGAGCACGACTGTCTACCTCATCTGGCAACTCCTGACTCTCATGGGGCGCAGGGCAGGTTTCTTCTCCACCGTGATGTCCGATTCTGGCTCAGGCGAGGTTCCCAATCCTGAGCACCAGACCACGCCCGAGGCTACGGCCGTGCAGCGCATGCTCGCATCGATGCGCGATTGTGGATACGAGTTCGCGGTTGTCGAAGCTTCCTCCCACGGGCTCTCACCACGCAGCTCCCGGCTTGCCGACGTGGCCTTCGATGTCGGCGTCTTCATGAACGTCACCCACGAACATCTTGAGTTCCACGGCAGCTGGGAGCAGTACCGCCACGACAAGGCCAACCTTTTCCGCGCCCTCGACCGCTTCCCGCACGAGAAGGGACTGCCGGGGAAGAAGCGCAGCATCCCGAGCTTTGGGGTAGCCTGCGCGGACGACCCCTCCTCTGGCTTTTTCCGGAGTGCCACATTCAAGCCAGTTGTCAGCTTCTCGGGGAAGGGAGCAGCAGGCGCAGGCTTCCGCGCCCTGTCGGTGTCGAGCGATGCGAAAGGCAGCTCCTTCAATTTCGAGGAGGGCGGCCGCCACCACGTGGCCCGCATCGAACTGCCTGGCGCCTTCAACGTGGACAACACATTGGCTGCGCTCGCAACCGTCTCCGGAATCACGGATATCCCCGTCTCGGAGCTCCTGCCCCTCCTTCCACGGCTCAGGCCCGTCCTCGGTCGCATGACAGCCATCGACAGGGGCCAGCCCTTCGAGGTCATAGTAGACTACGCGCATACTCCCTCATCCTTCCAGACCATATTCCCTCCGCTCAGGCTGCGGGCAAAGGCGCGCATCATCACGGTCTTCGGTTCGGCCGGCGAGCGCGACACAGCCAAGCGTCCCCTCCAGGGGGCAATCGCAGCGCGCTACAGCGATGTGGTCATAATCACCGACGAAGACCCCCGGGGCGAGGATCCGATGGCCCTCTGCGAGGAAATCGCCGCCGGTTGCGAAGCCACCGCCGGTTGCGAAGCCACCGCCGGTTGCGAAGCCACCGCCGGTTGCGAAGCCAC
>JBMOIK010000529.1:0-2683 GCA_049317365.1 Rectinemataceae bacterium
CTCCGGAGTGATTTCGGCGTAATCGATGTCGAGCGGAAGGGTGCCGATCGCTCCTTCAAGGAATTCGGCTACGAGTCCATCCACCTGACAGCAGAGATACCCCAGCAGCTCAGGCTCGAGCTTCAGGGCATCGACATTTCAATGTTCGAGATCCAGCTCAGGACCATCCTTCAGGAAGCCTGGGCAGAGGTCGAGCACGAACTGATATACAAGGCCGAACTCAGTCCCCTTGATGAGCCGCTCAAACGCAAGCTGGCCGCACTCAATGCGAATCTGACGCTTTCGGACATCATCTTCCAGGAAATCCGGGAGTACCAGCAGCGCCTCGGCTCCGAGCTCCATTCGAGGCGGGAGGCTTTCTATTCCAAGATCGAAGAAGCCATCGACGGTTCCATGTACGCCAAGCCAGCCGAAGGGCCTGGCGGGCCCAAGAACGGCGAAATCCTCGAGGAGTTCGTCACCTCAGGCGCAAGCTCCATCGACGACCTCCTCCTCGATGCCCTCTCCGCACACAATCGCAAGAACTACACACTGGCAATAAAGATCTACCAGACAATCCTCGAGCAACCCCTCGGCGAGGATCTGGCTTCCATCGTCCATAAGCATCGCGGCATGGCTTATTTCTCGGAGTCGCGCTATGACGAGGCCATAGAGGACTTCGGCGCTTCGCTCGGACTCAATCCTGATTGCTACAAATCGGCGTATTTCCGCGGCGTCGTCCGCTCTGTAGTGGGCGATTACGGTGCCGCGATTTCCGACTTCAACTGGTCCCTGCGAATCAATCCATACCAGTTTTTTGCCCTCTACCGACGCGCCCAGGGCTATACCCACCTCGGAGATTTCCCCAAGGCCCTTGCAGATGTCGAGGAGGCCGCGAAGATTGAGCCACGCAATCCCCAGGCCCACCAGCTCAAGGCCCTCCTCCTGGAAAAGCTCAGGATGTAAGCCGGGATTTTCTCCTTGTCCCGCGCTGGCAGCACGCGGCTACGCTTCGGTCCCCAGGCTAGCTCTGTCCTCGCCTATCAAGCCTTGAATCCTTTCCGCGAGGTAGAGGGGTAGGTTGACCAGCGAATAGCAGACGCGCGTTTTGCCCGAAGCTGTCATCACCTCAAGATCAAGATCCTGGCATGAGGGTGGATTCAAGTCGAGGCGAAGGGCGATGCCGCCCTGATGCGGCAACATGAATTGATGAAGGGAGCGAAGCGAACCCGAGCTCCCAGATTTGACCTCGATGGGCAGAACCTTGCCTCCTGTGGCTGTGATGAAATCGACCTCGGCATTTGCGCTCTTCCCGCCGCGCAACCACCAGTGTAATTGTGGCCTGGAGTTGACTGAACCTGTGCGAAGTAGGAGTTGGGCGACGACCTGCTCGGCGAAGGTCCCCTCGTTGATGTATCGACCGCTGAGGAAATTCGCAATAGGAATAGAAGCTCCACCTAGCGCCGTACTGACGAGACCGCAGTCCAGATGGAATAGTTTTGTGACTGTGGGATCTTCAGCTGCTCCCAAAGGAAGACCCGTTCCATCGGTGTGGACAGCCATATCGACAATTCCGGCACGCTGCAGCAGCTCCAGGCAACGGCGGATGTCGGAGGCCTTCCAGTCGGGGTGGAAGCGATTGTACCTTGTCTTGAGACCGATATTCGAAGGCAGGGCTTCATATATTCGCCAGATTTTTTCAAGATCTGCCCTCTTCGCGTATTTCCTGAAATCATCTCGATACGTTTCCAGGATTGAGCTGTGCACCTGGCGAGCTCGCACTATATCTCGGGATTCAGCGAAGCGAGCAACTGCCTCGGGCATGCCCCCGACAAGAAAATACATGCGAAGAAGAGGCAGGAGCCGCTCGTGGGCTGCCATGGGGAAGTCCTCATCAAGACGATATTTTTTCAAGGTCTCGACAAGTAGGTATTCCCCGACAGCCTCGAGGAACTCGATAAAGGTCATAGGGCCGAGCCAGCAATACTCGATCCGCCCCACAGGCATGGAGAATGGCTCTGAGCCAAGGGCAAATTCCAGGAGTGACCCTGCAGCGACCACGGCGAGGTCGGGCTTTTCTTCATGAAAGTAGCGAAGGGCAGAAAGTGCAGCGGGAATTGCCTGGATTTCATCAAGAAAGAGAATGCCCACTCCCTTTCCGACCCCTCCTTGGTTGAGCGCGAGCCCAATTTCCTGCAGAATTCGTGTGCTGTCAAGACTAGCAAAAACGACGCCAAGTTCCTGGTGGCGCTCAAGATTTACTTCCCACATAGCCAGGCCTAACTTTTGGGCAACCAGCCGCACGAGCGTCGATTTGCCGACCTGACGCGCTCCGCGCACAACCAAGGGCTTTCGGCCGCTGCTCTGGTACCACCTGATCAAATCGCCTTCCGCTATCCGAGTCACTTTCATACCCCTTTTTACGGCAAAACGGACCATATATGACGTCAATAATAGACAATACGGGATTCTTGTCAATTCCGAGCAGCCCTTGGTCTACCAGGCCCTGCCTATGCCCTAGCGGTAGCTATCTAGCCGTGAGTTACCATGCCAAAGTCGGCAAAGATAAGGGCAAATCCCTATCCGGGAATTGGGCTCTTCCCCATATCTTGACAGTGGTATGGAGGCGCGGTTATAAAAAAGCTTCTAGTCCCCATCGTCTAGCGGTTAGGACACCGGGTTTTCATCCCGGCAACTGGGTTTC
>JBMOIK010000530.1:0-2650 GCA_049317365.1 Rectinemataceae bacterium
CACGCCGACCTGGCCGCCCATCAACTCGGCCAGCTGCTTCGAAATAGACAGGCCCAATCCCGTGCCGCCAAACTGTCGCGCGGTGGAGGCATCGGCCTGGGCGAACTTGCTGAACAGCTGCCCGATCTTATCAGGCGCTATGCCGATCCCGGTGTCCCGGATGGCGAAACGCAGGTCGACGCCGCCGGAGCCCGGGCCGGATTCTATGCTTCCCTCAGCCTGCACAAGGCTGACCTGTATCGCGACTTCTCCCTCGTGGGTGAATTTCAGGGCATTGCCCAGCAGGTTGGTCAGGATCTGACGCAGGCGCCCGGGATCGCTGAGCAGCAAGCTGGGAACATCAGGGTCAATGGTGCAGCGCAGCCCCAGGCCCTTTGCCTGGGCACGGAGGGCCATGTTCATGACGAGGTCGTTCACGAGACTGCGTAGATCGAAGTCCAGAATTTCCAGATCCAGCTTTCCGGCTTCTATCTTGGAAAAGTCCAGGATGTCATTGATTACCACCAATAGGGCCTCGCCGCTGGAATGTATCATTTCAGCATAGCGGCGCTGTCCTTCATCAAGCCCAGTATCCAGGAGAAGGGCGGCCAGTCCGAGGACCCCGTTCATAGGGGTGCGGATTTCATGGCTCATGGCAGCCAGGAATTCGCCCTTGGCCACATTGGCCATCTCGGCTTTCTCAGCATAGTGGTTTGCCGTTTTCACCGCCTCTTCGAGCTTGCGATAGGCCTCCCGCAGTTCCTGGTCAGTCTGAAAGCGATCGGATATGTCTTTGGCCAGGACGAATACGACGCTCCTTCCCCGCCAGGTGTAGGGTCCACTGACGATCTCCACTGGAAAGACAGTCCCGTCCTTTCTCTTGTGCCAGCGAAGGGGAATGAATAAAGTAGGCTCATTTATTTCGATCGGCGAAACATCGGCTTCGGTGTTGACCTCGTGGATCGTCATGCCGCCGACCAGCTCTTCCCTTGTGAATCCATAGAGTCTCGAATACGACTCGTTCACATCGATAATCTTGAATGTCACGCGATCGATGATGCAAATAGCAAAGATCTCGTTGTCAAAAATGATGTGATACTTTTCCTCGCTGCTGCGAAACTCCGCTGTCAGCTTCTTCACCAGCTTTTTCACCCGGTTCTTGTTTCGCAACTGGAAAGCGGAGACTAAAATCAGTAATAGAGACATCAGAATTCCCACCACCAAGGTAGCCATGAAAACCCGATAGTCGGGGGCAAAGGTCGGCCCGAACGGAGTGGAAAAGCTGAGAGTCCAATTCCTGCCTGCGAAATTGAAGAATATGGTTTTCGACAAGATCGCAGGGGACGTGGCTGCTGCCCCAGAAAGACTCCTACTGTCAAAAAGCAGAGAGGAATCCGATACCAAGATTCCGTCACAAATCCTTATGGAAAGCTCTTGCTCCCGATAATCAGCTTCCCAGCTGCCAAGGATCCTCCTCATCATGTCGGTCATTCGATACGGGCTGTACACCCAACCAGCAATGGCTGCCCGGCGCTCTGCAATGGTTTCTGTTGGCTTGCCATGCTTGTAGACTGGTAGATAGAGGAGGGTTCCCGCCTGCGGACTCTCATCGATTTCCTGGACCAGTTGCACTTTTCCTGAAAGCTGGGCCGATCCTGTGTCGCGGGCAATCTCCATGGCCGCGCGGCGCACAGATTCGGAAAGCATATCGTAGCCGAAGGCCGTGAGATTCCGTCCGGCGAAAGGTTCAATATAGATGATAGAGGAATAGACCGATCGATCGCCTTCGGGCCTGACCAGGTACGAGGGAAAGCCCTCGGCTCGGATTTCTTCTGTATGGCGGGAGAGTTGACCTGGCTGGATAAGCGAGGAATAGCCGAAGCCCTGAATGTCTTGAAGGTCCGCAGTCAATTCGAGTGAGCCTATGTAGCCCTTCCACTGTTTGCGCGAAACGCTCTCGGAGGAATCGAATAAAGCGACACATCCCTGAAGAACAAGCTTTGCTTCGCTCAATCCATCAAAGATAAGGAGCCGAGCCTCGATGCAGGCGATGTCAAAGCTAATACGAGCCTTGGCCTGGGCACGGTTCCATTCAGTGACAGAAAAAAAAGCCGTCAGACTAAGGCAAAGAACCAAGACCAATACTTGAGCGGCTCGCCAATGGATGCTCACTGATTCTTCCCGTGTCTGCTCACGGAATCAGCGCCCCGTAAAGTAAATACTTCCCTCCGAATGACGGAGAGAAGAAACTGCATCATGGCAAGGAATTCCTCTCGCGGGGGGGGCGGGGTATTTCGCTGAATATGCACTTTTCTGCAAACATGTTTGCGATTGGCCAACAAATCCGGGGTATGACCTTCCTGGCGTTGTGACTCTAACCCATGACAACTATAAGCAGTTTCCATCCTGCCTGCTTTGAAGCGACAAGCGCACGAACGCCTGCGTTCATGATCACCGAGAAGGAAGCCCCGCAGGGTCAGATGCCAGATGCCGTGTCGGAGGACGATGTCCCTGCACCGCTGTCTCATCCTCAAGAATATCGATAACGAAAGTGTCGCCACAGACGAGGGCCCCCACGGCAGCAGAAAGTCCGGCGTCATGCGCGGGAGAAGCCCTGCGGGAGAAGCCCTGCGGGAGAAGCCCTGCGGGAGAAGCCCTGCGGGAGAAGCCC
>JBMOIK010000531.1:0-2648 GCA_049317365.1 Rectinemataceae bacterium
AGTTGTACTGAACGTCGACCGCGCAGAGCGTGGCCAGGGCGCCACCCAGGGAGTGGCCGGCCATCACCACCGAAGTGACCTCGGGATGGTCCTTGAGCCAGGCATGAACGAATCCACGAGCGAAGCCCGTGTAGTCGAGGAAGAAGCCGAGATGGAGCCGCACCTTGCTCACTTCGTTGCCGTAGGCGATCGACTTCTTGGCGAAGATGAAGTTCGTGAACCAGTTCTTGTTCGAGTCCGTGCAGCGGAAGATGAACCACGCCGTCGCGGAGCCATCGCGGAAAACAGCCCCCTCGATGTCGAGGAAGCCGTCGTCAAAGGCCTCCATCGTCCAGCCCTCGGGGACGGCGCCGCCGAGTTCAGCCTCAATCAGGGCAATGGCCTTGGCCTTCGATTCTGGAAATCCGAGCATCACATACCTCCTTCAAATACGAATTGGACCTGCCGGGTCTCGCCGCGCATCAATGGCACTCCGCCATTTCGATCCTAGATAGCATCACCATCGGGTCTATCATCAGCGAAATATGAACATGAGGCCCGGTGCTTGCTCCGGTGTTCCCCGAGAGGCCGATCGTCTGGCCGCGTGTCACGCGCTGCCCCCGTCGGTACCAGGTCTCGCTGAGATGCCCGTAGAGCACATCCATTCCCGAGTCAAGCCTGAGCACCATGTACTTTCCGTAGGTAGAATCGCCATAGGCGCAGACGATCACTTCGGCATCGGCTACGGCGAGCACAGGCGTTCCGACTCGGCACGCGAGGTCGATGCCCGTGTGATAGCCGCCGGCCGATCCGCCCATGGGTTGCGTCCGCAGACCGTACTCGCTGGAAAGCCACTGTCTGCCTCCGGTGTCGTAGAGCGGCCATGCAAGCTGAGCCGATATCATGGCCCCGGCAAGAAAGAGGAGAACGGCAAGGATGACTCTGCTACCGCGCATTGCGTGACTCCTTCCGGCGACGTTCCTTGTCACGCGCCTCCAGATATCCTTCGAGCGCTACGCCCGAAAGGACCACGAACATTCCAAGAACAAAGAGAGTCGCGAGGATTTGAGCGAGCATTCTGGATTCCTCCATCAGGCAGCCAGGGATTTCTCGATTTTCCGACGCTCATCAGAAGACATGGATGCCCACCTCGATTCCCACTCGTAGAGGGGGACCTTCACCCATGCCATGAATGATTCCTTGGAGAAGCGCTTGTGTATTGGATCGTCGAAGATGCCGTAGTTGGGCAGAAGATGCTTTTTCTTGTAGAAGTAGTTCTTCTCGAATCCCCAGGCCTTCGCGCAGTTCTCGATAGAGAACCACTGGATCTCCGTGGAGTCTGGGGTATTTCCGGCCATCCTTAAAATCGCTTCGAGCGATTTGATGTCAACTTCTATCGTCATGTGTCCGATCCTCCGAATAGGGAAAATCTGTAGTAGGGGCGGCGGGTATCGAACCCACTTGCCGTCTGCCAGTCGAACATCGATCGAACGGCGGGGATGCTCTCCGCTTGCGCGGCATATTCGACAGCCCCAGCACCATTGCCATTCGCCCCCAGGTTGCCCGTCTCTCCGAGCTGTCACCGGCACTTTCTCGTCGCCCCGGTTGGCCCCTTGCTGCTTACTCGGCGGGAACGAAGTCGATGTAGAAGGACTTCCCTTTCACGAACTGTTCGGCTGCGGGCGGGTTGTTCACCCAGAGGTCGATCGTCCCCGAGGGAGTGTACTTGTGGAATCGAATGTTCTCCTCGATTCCATCGTCGCCGACGGCGCGGAGGCGGATCGACTTCGCCCCGTCATCCTTGTCTTCGATGCTCTCGACCGTGAATTTCGCTCTGACGGCTACCATTTCCATATCTCCTCTCTTCTCTCGCTTGGGATTGCCATCGCCTACGCGATGATCGCGATGTCCTTGATCTTCTCTTCGAGCCAGTCGCGGATCAGGAGGGAGGCGAACACGCGCCACCGGCCGCCGTCGGCCTCGAAGAGGGCGCAGGTCGGGGCCTTCCCCTCGCCATCCACGCGGACGCGGAAGAGAAATTCGGACTCGACCTGATCCAGCTCCCGGAAGGTCCGGAAGGGCTTCAGGTCGACGATAACGGGGGCCGTCTCGTTCTTCTTCAGCGCGCCCGTCACGCCGACCTTCACGGTAGCGGTCTGGGTGATGCCGTCGTCCTCCGTGGTGACGTTCGTGCCGGAGAAGAGGTTAGAGGTATAGGCGATGACCCGTTCGAGGTCCTGGGTGGGCTGGAACATCGAGCGGAGCCGGATCACGAACTCCTCGGTCGGCATGAACCTCTCGAAGGGAAACTCGTCCAGCTCGCTGTCGACCTTGGCGATCGCGAAGCTGTCGCGGCCTCGATTCACACCGCAGAGCTTCGACATGAGCCTGACGGTCTTGGGGTCCGCGACATGGAGCATGAGGTCGGGACGGTTGAGGCCGTCGACGTTCTTCTCGATGTAGTCGGCCAGGCCGGAGAGGGTGAGGAGTTCTACCGCAGCGGGCCGGGGCTCGAAGTAGACGGGTTTCAGGTCGCGGACGGAATAGTTGACGCCCTCGACTTCCTTGACCGTCGCGTCATCCCGGAGCGATACGATCTTGTCGACGAAATTCGCATCGATCATGTTCTAGGCCCTCCTTTCGAGCGTGAGAATCTTCGTGCCAGCGAT
>JBMOIK010000532.1:0-2619 GCA_049317365.1 Rectinemataceae bacterium
AGGCGCTGCAGGTCGGGCGACTTTTCGCTGAGGAGAAGGAAAGAAGGGAAGGCGCCATGCGGCGCCTTCCCTTCTTTATCGTAATTACAAATATCGTAGTACTTAGTCTTCCTCTTCCTCCCGGATGCGGAAGGCCGCGGCGGCCTTGGCCACGTCTTCGGCGATCTTGCCGGTGACGGGGGCGTAGTGGTCGAAGTCGACCTCGAAGCTGCCGGTGCCAGCGGTGATGGAGCGCAGGTCGATGGCGTAGCGCAGGAGTTCCGCGTGGGGGACCTGCGCGTCGATCTCGACGATGCCGCCGCCGACGGGGTTCTGACCGGAGATGCGTCCGCGCCTGCCGGAGAGGTCCGACATCACGTCGCCGAGGTTTTTTTCCTCGACAAAGGCCTTGAGGCTCATGATGGGCTCGAGGAGGACGGGTCCGGCGTTCTTGCTCGCCTCGCGGAAGGCACCGCGTGAGGCGATCTTGAAGGCCATCTCGGAGGAGTCGACGGGGTGCTCCTTGCCGTCCGTGATCATGCTCTTCACGTCGACGACAGGGTAGCCGGCGACGACACCCATCTCCATGGCCTGGTGTATGCCCTTTTCGATGCCGGGAAGGAAGCCCTTGGAGACCGACTGGCCGAAGAGCTTGCTCTCGAACTGGTAGCCCTTGCCGCGCTCGAGGGGCTCGACGTCGAAGACGACCTTGGCGTACTGGCCGTGCCCTCCGGTCTGCTTCTTGTGCGTGTATTCGGCGGTGGCCTTTTTCGTGATGGTCTCACGGTAGGCGACGCGGGGCACGCGGGTTTCCGCGACGATTTTCGTGGCCGACCTGATCTTGTCGAGGACCATGTTGATCTGGAGTTCGCCCGTGCCCTGTATGACGGTTTCCTTGGTCTCGGCATCGAAGTGGACCTGGAAGGTGAGGTCCTCCTCGGCTGCCTTGAGGAGGGACTCGTTGAGCTTGTCCTCCTCCTTCTTGTTTGCAGCGGAGATGGCAAGGAGATGGACGGGCGTCGGCAGCCTGAGTTTTTCGTAGTGGTAGTTGAGCTCCATGGCCGTTACTGTGTCGTTGGTATGGATGGAAGCGGCCTTGGCGATGATGCCGATGTCGCCGGCGTGGAGTTCCCCCGCCTCCTCGAGCTTCTTGCCCTGGGCCGTGTAGACCTTGCCGATCCTCTCTTTCTTGCCATCCCTGATATCGTGGATGTCCGAGTCGGACGAGAGCTTTCCGGTGATGATCTTCACCCAGGAGAGTCGACCGGAAAACTGGTCGATCTGGGTCTTGATGACGAGTCCCGAGAAGGGCTTGGACGCATCGACATGGATCATGATGTCCTTGTCGCCCTCATGGGCGCGCTCCTCGTGCATGTGGAGGGGGGAGGGCGCGATGTTGGCGATGAAATCGAGGAGGGCTGCTGTTCCGACATTCAGGGCTCCGGCTCCGGCGAAGGCGGGAATGACGCGGCCGCCCCAGAGTGCTTCCTCGAGCCCCTTCTTGGTTTCAGCCTGGGAGAGGGAACCCGCGTCGAGGTACTTCTCCATGAGTTCGTCGTCGCCCTCCGCTGCCGCTTCGTAGAGGCTGGCCCGGGCGGTGGCGACAAGCTCCGCGTATTCGGCGGGAACCGGAGACTCGACTTCCTTCTGGTCGTGCGAGGCGGGCCTGAAGTAGGCCTTTTCGTTCAGGATGTCGATGATGCCCTTGAGGCTGGGTCCCTCACCCATGGGAATCGTGATCGAAACGGGATTGACCTTGAACTTGTCATGCACGTCGGCGAGGGCGTTCGCATAGGAGGCGCGCTCCTCGTCGAGGCGGGAGACAAAAATGATTCGAGGCTCCTCGCGGGCTTCGAGGGCACGCCAGAGCTTGATCGTCTCGATCTGGACACCGGAGCGGCCATCGACCAGGAGGAGGGCAGTCTCGCAGGCACGGAGGGCGACAACAACCTCTCCCACGAAATCGGAGGATCCCGGGGCGTCGATGAAATTGATCTTGCGGTCGCCGACAGTGGCGTGCATGAGGGAAGCGTGGACGGAGATCTTCCTCGAGATCTCCTCATCGGCGTAGTCGCTCGAGGTCTTGCCGGCTTCGATGGTCTCTGGACGGGCAATGGCCCCTGCCTGGAACAAAAGATGTTCGACAAGGGTAGTCTTGCCCGTCCCACCGTGGCCTGCGAGGGCTACATTGCGGATGAGGTCGGTATTGAATGCCATAGAAGCTCCTTGTGGGGAATGAAGAAAGCCAATATGCGGCGTTTCGGCTGAAGCCTAGCCATGGTAGGGTGGGCAAAATGGGCTGTCAAGCAAAAACATCGAGTGCCTTGACACGGCCTCCGTGCCCGTTTTAGCTTTCGCTTCACGGGAAGTAGCCCAGCGGCTAAGGCGTCAGGTTTGGGACCTGAAGATCGCGGGTTCGATCCCCGCCTTCCCGACATCGTTCAGTTCCTTGACCAGGGGCGCTTCGCGGAGCGCAGATCTTTCGTGGAAGGTAGACGAATTGCTTCGCAATTCGTCATGCCAAGGAGGAAGCCTACGGGCTTCCTTGTGGAAGGTAGACGATTTGCTCCGCAAATCGTCACGCGAAGGAGGAAGCCTACGGGCTTCCTTGTGGAAGGTAGACGATTTGCTCCGCAAATC
>JBMOIK010000533.1:0-2613 GCA_049317365.1 Rectinemataceae bacterium
CAGCTCCGCTGACGACGATCGCTTGCCAGGCTTTATCGGGTGGGATTGACTACCCGCAGGATAGCTGCAAAAGGTTTCTGTCTGTTTCCAGTCGTCCCCCTTTTCTGGGCTTATTTCGTGACGCAATGTTTATATGTTCATGCAACACCCTGTCTTCTCACCGACACCCCCGCCATTTCCGCTTCAATCCCTTGCGCGCGAGAGGGCGGGGGTCAGACCCAAGGGTTTATCAACGCTTGCTATGGGCCCACGGATTGGGTATCGTAGTTCATGGGCAAGCAAGCTCTCAAAAGAAGGATCGCCTCGCTTCGCTTGCAGGTCGCTATCCACGAAGCGAAAATTGCCAGCGAAATACGGAAGCGCGAGTAGAATCAAGGCTTGATCCTGCATTGGCAAAAGGAAATAGTGGCATTCAGTGAGAGCCTTGCGAGAGCCGAAAAGAGGTTGCGATGATGAGTCCTGAACACTTTATGCCGGTCTTCGAAGAACTTGAGACCGAGTGTCGATCTACGATCCAGCTTATCGAAGCACTCAAAGAGCGAGGCATCTCAGAGGATCGCCGTGAAGATTTGATCGGAGACCTCTCGGCTTCCATCACCAGCCTCAAGATACAAACAAACCTGCTCGATGAAGAACTCGAGGCTATCGACACCCTGGTTTTATAGGGCGAGGGTCTGACCCCATGGGTTTTTATCGGACTCGGCGACCTCGATCCGATGCAAGGTGATCTGAGTACTGTGAAGATCGACGCCAATGTACTCTCGCTTCATGGCTCCTTCCTTCCTCTCGGCATCAACGTTTTGGATCGGGCGGCTCCTCGCCAAGGACCTTCAGGATGGTGGTAGCACTCAAGAAGTTGTGCTCGGCGAATTCAACCCATTCAAGAGTTGCAGCTACTAGCGTCACACCACTACCCCTTCTTCCCCAATGGAATGCTCGATGGTCCATTGTTCGCGGCCGCGGGATGCATAACCTTGGCTATCGCAGACGACCACATCGAGGGCGATATCGAGGTATTTGTGTATCTCGGATCGCACTTCGAAGGCCAACTCGAAGGGGTCCTTGAGGAACTCGGGAAAAACAACGCACACATCCAGATCGCTATCGGGCCGCGCGGTGCTTTTAGCCCGGGAACCGAACACGACAGACCCCCTGGTTATCTCTCGGCAGATGGGGTCAGCCAGGGTGCATCGCGTGTACAAACAGGATCTGACCTCCAGGACTTGTCAGAAGCTACTTTGATCGAAGTCCTTGTCAGATTCGCTTGTTCAGGCTATCTTGAGTATGGTGGGAAATCCCACAACAGGAGTAGCATTTTGATGCCAACCAAGGAATACGATGCCCGAATCGATACGAAGAAGCGTGTGACGATCCGCGGCGCCCGCTTTGACCATTATCACGTCCAAGAGTTTCTCGATGGACGGATTGTTCTCGAGCCGCGCGAGCTTGTTGTACCCTTCGAACTGTCTGCACTGACCATGGCAGTGATGGACTCGAGCATGCAGAATCTCGATGAAGGTAAGGTCTCGGAGCCCCTCGATCTTACAGCTTTCAGCAACGAGTAAGTCCTTATCTCCATGTTTGTCATTCGGTTGGGAGTCCCGGAGATGGAGGCGCTATGGACTGATTTGTGTACAAAGGCAGAGGCCGAAATCCTGACTGTCGATGAGGCGCGCTTATACAAGAAGTGGGGAAAGGCAATGGCACTGCTCGCTACGGATCCTCGACACCCTGGGCTCAGAAGCCATGAAATAGGGCCACTGAGCCGCCGCTACGGCGAGAAGGTCTGGCAGTCATATCTTGAGAACACAAATCCGCGGGCATCTCGCATGTACTGGGTCTATGGTCCTGGCAAGACACAGATCACGGTGATCGGCCTCGAGCCGCACCCTGAAGACAAGAAGAATTCAGGCTATGCGAAGGTGCGACTTTCTGAAACTGGCGAAAAGCTGTCGTGACAAGCCCGGAGTGATGCACAGTGGGGGGGAGAGAGGCCCCCTGGGGGAAATCAAGAGCCCAGCAGCATGGAACTTTGAGCGACTATGATGCCCAGGGAGGGGTCAGACCCTGCGGGTTCGTCACCATTGCGATGCGTGGATGGCTTCTGGATCCAGAGCGCTGGTATCTGCTGAAACTGGCGATAAAGGCGCTCCTGCCCGCTTGCTGCGTCCCGTTCTTCCAGAAAAAGCAAATGACGGAGTAAACCCTGAGGGTTCGATCTTCATCTATCGCTCGCCAGGCTTCTCTCTACCTAGATGTCCCGTGGGCCTTTCTTCCAGCCGCAGGTCGAGGGTGCAAGCTCCCAGAGCTTCCAATCGGCCTCGATTGCTTACAGCCCCTCGACCTCTGGCTGTGACAAACCCGTCGCCTCGACGATGATTGCCGTGCTAACACCAAGCCGCTTGAAGTTCCGGGCATCGGAAAGGGCCTTGGCGCGCTCGCCTTCCTCCAGGCCTTCCTTCAGGCCTTCCTGTTTCGCCTCAGCCATCTCTGCATTGCGGGTCCATTCATAGTCCTGGCGACTATCGTAAAGGATGCGTTCACGGTCCTGAAGCTTGAAGGTGGACATGATTTGTAGTGCCTCCCGCACGTCGGCGTCTGCCATCGATTCGG
>JBMOIK010000534.1:0-2604 GCA_049317365.1 Rectinemataceae bacterium
CAGCCGGCATACCGACGCGATCGTGACGGCCTCGGCCGAGGCCGCAGGGAGCTTCATGGAGAAGGTGGACTCGGCCTCCGTGTACTGGAACGCCAGCACACGCTTTGCCGACGGCTACCGCTACGGCCTCGGCGCGGAACTGGGCATCTCCACGGGCAAGCTCCATGCTCGGGGACCGGTCGGCCTCGAGGGGCTCTGCACCTACAAGTGGAAGCTCTCCGGCTCGGGGCAGACGGTCGCCGACTACGCCTCGGGCCGCCGCAGCTTTATCCACGAGGAGCTTTCCGATGGCCAGTGAGGACCTGACGGCGGCCGCCAGTCCGGACAGCGGCGCCGTGGCCGTGCAGGCTTCCCTCGCCGCGCGGGCTTCCCTGGCCGTGCAGGCTTCCCTCGCCGCGCGGGCTTCCCTGGCCTCGGCGAACAGGATTGTCATAAAGATAGGAACCAATACGATCATGAGGAAGGGCGAAGCCTCCGGAACGGCCAGGCCTGGCTCGGCCGGGGCTGTGGATGTCGAGTACCTCCACCACATGGCCTCCGAGGTGGCAGCCCTCACGAGATCCGGAAAACAGGTCATAATTGTGACTTCCGGGGCCATCGGCATGGGCGCCCGCGAGCTCGGCATCCCGAAAAAGGTCAGGGAGCTCCGCATGCGGCAGGCCTGCGCCGCCATCGGCCAGATCGCCCTGATGGACGAGTACCGGCGCGCCTTCGGGGTCTTCGGTCTCCTCCCCGCCCAGCTCCTGGTCACCCGGGACGCCTGGGACAATCGCTCGGCCTACCTCAACCTCAGGGCCTCGGTAGAAACCCTCCTTGAGGCCGGAGCCATCCCCGTCTTCAACGAGAACGACGTCGTGTCGACCGCCGAGATCGGCAACGCCTTTGGCGACAACGACCAGCTTTCCGCCTATGTCGCCAGCAAGGCCGACGCGGAGCTCCTGGTCATCCTCTCGGACATCGATGCCCTCTACGACGCCGACCCCCGGAGCAATCCCCTAGCCAGGCCCATCCCCTACGTCAGCGAACTCAGTCCCGGTATCATCGCTGCCGCAGGGGGAGCCGGCTCCGAGTTCTCGACAGGGGGGATGGCCACGAAGCTCAAGGCTGTCCAGATCGCGGGGGACGCGGGCTGCAAGGTTGTGATCGCGGACGGTCGCCTGCCCGGAGTCATATCGCGCATCCTGGCCGGTGAGCCTATCGGCACCCTCTTCGACGCTGCCCTTGGACTCAGGAACCGGCAGCGCTGGATCAAGAATTCGAGCCCCCTCGGCAGCCTGGTCATCGACGGGGGCGCCCTCGAAGCCATCCGTGCAAAAAACTCCCTCCTCCCCCGTGGCATCAAGGCCGTGGAGGGCAGCTTCGAGCGGGGCGACATCGTCCTTTTGAAGCTGGAGGGTTCCGGGGAGGCTGTGGCCAAGATTGTCAGTACACTGTCTTCTTCGGAGCTGGCCCGTGTCGCGGGCCTGCGATCCGGGGAGGTCGGCGAGACCCTCGGGAGCGGGGCTGCCAAGGTCGTCGCGCGGCCCGAGGAGACGGTCTTCCTGGGGGAGTACCCTCAATAAGACAACAGCGAAAACCCTGTTGTCATGAGGGTTTCCCCCAATTGATTTGTGCCCTCACTCCACGAAACAATTAATGGTTCTTCGTGGAGGCGTAGATGCAAAAACGCATGAGCACGAAATACCTTGCAGCTGCTGCGGTCTTTTCGCTGACCCTTGGTCTTGCCGCCTGCCCGGGCCCTGGCAGCACCAGGAACTCGGCAGCCGAGGCGCTGGCTGCCCTCCTCCCCGCGGATTTCGACCTTGCGGGGCTCGGAGAGATCCTTGCCGACGGGAGCGGGACCATCCGATCCAGTTTTGACCTGCCGCTCAGCAAGAACGGGATCACCCTCAACTGGACTACGGATCACCCGGAACTGGTGCCAAAAATCAGTGCCGACGGGAAGGTCCAGGTGCTGATACCGGAGGCTTCGGTCCCCACCTTGTCGAAAACTTCCCCGCTGGCCCCTGGCCCACCGTGATCGACAGCCTCGGCAAGATACCTGACTATGATTCGACCTCTGGTAGCGCCACCTACCTCAAGGCAACGGAAAGCTCATGGACCCTGCCTGACATCGGCCAATGGAAAAACGGCATGAAGACCGCGACCTTCACCGGCTGGAACAGCACGCCTGATGGCACTGGGACTAATTATGTCGATAAGGCTTCGGTCACGGTGGGGACCAGGGACCTGACCCTCTATGCCCAGTGGACGGTGCCCTGAGCAGCACAAAGGCCACCCCCACCTGTCAATTCGAGCCACCGCTAGCCTTTCGCCACCTTGCATACTGAAGGTCGCTCTGTCCCTGTGCCGAGGGCGTGAATGTCTGAACGCTGAAGGACTCGGCGATGGCATTTCGCGCCTCTTGCAGCGAGGCGAAGATCCCGAGTGTCGCGAACTGTGAGACGATATTGCCAAGTGCTGTTGTCTCCGCGCTTCCCACCCGGACAGCGTGACCGCTTATCGAGGCGGTGAGTTGGCAGAGAAGACCATTCCTCGCTCCACCTCCGACCAGCCAGAGTTCATCCACTTTTGATCCTGTGACCTCTTCCAACTGCTCAAGGC
>JBMOIK010000535.1:0-2587 GCA_049317365.1 Rectinemataceae bacterium
AAGGTAGCACTCTCCCGCTGAGTTAATCGCCCCGTAGCTTTTATGAATCTATCACCCGGCATTTTTCGCTGTCAAGGCCAGTGCATGTCTCACGAGTTCGGAAAGAGCGTAAAAAAAACCATACATTCACTGAATGGTTTCTAGGCGTCAGATCATTAATTGTATAATGTAAATGGAATTAATAAAGAGAGGCACTCCTTTGGACTATTGGCACGATATCTGCTATACCTATGATATCAGCGATCCATCATTGGAATAGGTCCAGGGATGGTAGTGCGATTTGCTATGGAGAATAGAAACGTGGAACGTGAACTTCGACTTTCGGGGTCAGGGGCAAGGTTGCTATCGATTGGACAAGAGATACGGATCGAACTCGTCAGGAAAAGCATACATCTTCTTATCGGTCTCGTGCCCCTTTTAGCTTCCTATAATCTGAGCCTTACGTATTTCATGCTTGCCGTCGGTACCCTTGTCTATGCTACCAGCGAAACACTCCGGATGGGCGGCGTCGAGGTGCCCCTTATTTCCCGTGTCACAGCCCTGGCTGCTCGCCAGCGCGATTCTGGGCATTTCGTTCTCGGACCAGTAACCCTCGGCATCGGCACGATGCTCTCGCTCCTTCTGTATCCCGAACCCGCCGCTTCCATCGCCATCTACTCCCTCGCCTTCGGGGATGGCCTGTCCAGCCTTGTCGGCAAGCTGTTTGGCTCGATCCGACTTCCCTTTACCGGTGGCAAGTCGCTCGAGGGGAGCCTGACCTGTTTCTTTGCCGTGTTCGTTTCGGCCTACTCGCTTACGCAGCGCGCGCCGGAGTCGCTGGGCATTGCCCTTGTGGGCACGCTGGTCGAGGCAGCCCCGCTCAAGGACTTTGACAACATCGTCCTCCCGATGGCTGCCGGTCTGGCCGCGATGCTGCTCCTGTAAGACCCGCTACTGCCAGAGGTACCAGGCATGCAGGCGCGAAATGGCGACCTGCGCACCGATGCCCATCAAGGCAAGGCCAAGCGCCAGGGCTTCGGGCCTCCAGGAAGTGACCAGCACTTCCTGGCCGGCGAGCAGAAGCAAGGAAGCGAAGGCGATGGAGGCAAAGCGCCTTTCCCCCGTGATCCTGGCTCCCACGACATAGCTGGCTCCTGTAATGGCTCCAAGCGCCATGACGACCGGAAGCTGGATGTCGGAATAGCCGAAACGCGACAGGAGGGTGTCCGAAAAGGCTCCGGTATCCATGGGAATGAAGCTCGACAAGGACAATCCGACTGCTGAAACGATGCCCAGTGAGAGCCCCGGACGCTCACTCCTGAAGCCGCCTGAACAGAGTCCGGCGAGGAGGAAGGCACCGTATCCGGCAAAGCGTGCTGCGATGACCGTGCGCGTGACCATGGCCGCCCAGGGGATGGGGACTCCCTCGGCTGCGATCCTTACGACAACTATCCTTCCCACCTCGAATGCGTAGGTAAAAGCCCAGAAAGATAGAAAGAAGATCTCGTCGGAGCCGGTCTTCCGGAAGGAGATGAGGATAGCGAGGAGCATGGCTGCTGCGAACAAGGCCGACAGGATGCCCCCAGCCATCGCCGCATTGATCGACCCTATCCCGATGCCCAGGAACTCCCAGCGGTGGTGCTCGAAGTGTGCTTCGAGGGCCAGGGTCAGGAAGCCCCTCCCCAGCGCAGGAATGGCGAGACCAATGCCTGCCAGAAGCATGCCGAGGCAGAGGACAAAGAGAAGCCAGTAGACACTCCGCCGGGTAGAGATCGTCACCGATACAGGATATGCCGTAGGGTCGGGAATGAAAAGCGAGGGGCGGACTGTCGTGCCCTCCTGAAATCTGCTTTCAAGCCGGAACCGCTGCATTCCGATAGTGAAGGGAGGAGTTCGACATGAAACATCGACACGCACTCGCGGTACTCACCGCCCTGCTCTTCCTCGCCCCCCTAGCAGCGGGCGACCTGGCCGCCTTTGTGGATCTCGGATTCTCAGCCGATTCCAGCTGTTTCATGTACGGGCAATACGGGATCGACACTTCGACCTCCGGCCCCTGGGCTGAACTCGGCATCGTGGATACCAGGAAGAACCAGTTCCTTCCGAAGGGACATCTCGAGAAGTCCTGGCCCCGTGCGATCGAGGCCGGCATTTCCCCTATCGGCGCGCTGTTCTCCCTGTATACCGAAGCTGCAGCCCTGGCTGCCTCAAAGCGCATCGATCCCCTCGAAAGCGGCCGCTTGATCTATGCGCTCGTCGATGGAGTCGAATCTCCCGCCAGGCTCGAGTTCCAGGACTTCGGCACTGACGACGTCTGGACGATCACGATGAACAAGAGCGTGGCGGAGCCCAAGGACGGGAGCCCCCGCTCTTCCTTCGGCCTGCAGCTCGAACGGACGCAGAAGGACGGGAGCGTCCAGCGAGTGAGCGCGGGCAACCTCTCTATCGTGCGCGAAGGAGTCCGTGACTACGTGATCCGCAGTGTGATCCTCGCCCCGGATGGGAGGACTGTGGTAATTGTCGTCGAAAAGGCCATGGTCAAGGGGACCCAGCGCTCCGTCCGCTCCATGGTCGAGACCTGCCGTATGCCCTGATGCCCGACCCCGCT
>JBMOIK010000536.1:0-2581 GCA_049317365.1 Rectinemataceae bacterium
GACCAGCATGCCGACTATCAAAAGGAGCTGCCAGAAGCGGCCCAGGTCGACGTACTCGTAGCCCTGGTGGCCGAAGAGGAAGCCGTCGTTCCCGAAGAAGCCCTGGATGGAGGCCCAGGTGCCGCTCATCGAGCCGAGCACGACGTTGACGACGGCACCGAGGAGGCCGAGGACGAGGGGCTTCTGCCACTTCGGCTCGTGCCCCACGAAGGGTCCGATGAAGAGGCCCGTGGCCAGGAAGCAGGTGGCGATCCAGAAGATGGCCAGCTGGAGGTGCCAGGTGCGCAGGGCCGCGTAGGGCAGGATCTTCGAGATGTCGAGTCCGAAGAAGTTGCCGCCCTCGACGTAGTAGTGCCCCGTCAGGGCGCCGATCGGTATCTGCAGCACGAAGAGGGCCATGGCCGCGATGAAGTAGGGCACGACGGCCTTCTGGCTTCCCGTCGGCCGGGGCTCGGCGATGGTCAGGGCGAGCTTGAGGCCGCTTGCGTCCTCGTGGAGGTAGCGTGCGTACCAGAAGATGGCAAGGGCCATGCCGAGGATGAGGAGCACGACGCTGATGATGGACCAGATGAGGCTCCCCGGCGTCGCGAGATTGCCGACAAGCGGATCGTAGGGCCAGTTCGCCGTGTAGGTGACTTCCTGCCCCGGCCGCGCCGTCCCCGCAGACCAGGCCAGCCAGGCGAAGAAGGCGGTGAGCTTTTTCCCGTCGGCTTCGGTCTTCACGATGCCTTGCTGGATGCCCTGCTTGTCGTCGCCCTCGCGGAAAAGCTTCGTATAGTAGTTCGAGAGGAGCGCGTAGGCCTCAGCCTGGCCTGCGGTGAAGACCAGCTTGCCCGAGACCGCGTCGTAGCGGTTGGTCTTCACTTCCTCGGTGACGAGGGCGGTGAGACTGGCCTGCGTGGCCTTCGGCAAAGCCTCGAAGGCAGCCTGTCCCTTGAAGTCCGCGTCACCGGCGGCAAGCCCGCCCAGGCGCACCGCGAGGTGGAGCCCCTCACGGTGGAGATAGTCGGCGGACCAGTCGGGAGCCAGGTAGGAGCCGTGTCCCCAGATGGAACCGACGTACTGGCCTCCGCGCGTGAAATAGAGTTGCTGCCCGTCCTTGATGTCCACGCCGGTGAAGAGCGTCGAGCCATCAGCCGCGATGACCTGGGTGGGGATGGGCGGCTTTTCCTTGTTGATAAGGTAGCCGCCCAGGAGCAGGGCTCCGAAGGCGAGGACAAGGACGAAGAGGAGGAAGGCCCGCGTGCGCGTCTTCCCTCCTTCGGTCCTGACACCCACCGCCTCTGCTGCGGTCGAATTCATGGGATCTCCTTCGACCTGCGCGCGTCACGCCGCCCTCCCCCTCGCAGGGATCCTGCCCCTACTGGGACCGGTCGCCGGCGAGGGTATCGAGTCGCGTTGTCTTGAGAAAGTCGATCATTTCCCGCCGGATACCTGCCCAGCGACTGTGCAAGGCACAGGGAGCCGAGCCATCGCAGTTATCCCGCCCGAGAATGCAGTCGTTTTCTGAAACGAGCTGCTCCACAGGCTCGAGGATCTCGTAGAGGCAGAGTTCGGAGGCGGGACGCGCGAGCCTGAAGCCCCCGCCCGCTCCCTTCCTCGCCTCGACCAGGCCCGCCTTCGCCATCTGTCCGAGCAATTTGGCCAGGTAGTTGGGCGGTGCGCCGATGCGTTCCGCGATCACGCGGGCATCCGCATAGTCCTTGGGGACCTGAGCGGCTAGTATCGCCATGGCCTTGAGGGCAGGTGTTCCGGTTCGGGAAATAATTGCGTTCTCCTATTGACGCTAATCGCATGTCTTTATCCGTTTTAACTCCTCTTCCTCAATTAGGCAAGAGCAAATCGGATAAAAGACAGCGGGCGCCGCATCCGGTCATTGTACAGGAAGGGAGGGATGAAGGTTTCAGCGGGCTCCCAGGCTCAACCCGTCTTGAGCGAGTGCACCAAGCGCTCGAGCTCGCGCCCCTCCTGCTCGCTCCTGGCCCCGTCGCGCTCGACCTCGCCAAGTTCCTTCCCGAGCCTTTCCACCGAGACGGCGACCCCGGTCATGCGCTCCGTCGTGGTCCGGCCCAGCTCCCCGGCCTCCTCGATGGTCGTGGCGATGGGCCGTATCAACTCGTTCACCGATAGGAAAAGTTATAGCCCCTCGCCAATCCCGAAGCCTCGTCGAAGGCTCCCGGACCGACCTTCGGAGCCCGATTCGACGCTCGGGCACCGCCCTCCGATCCCGCGCAGTCCATCGCGACCGCAAAATCGCTCGAAATCACCCCGCACGCTCCGCTTTCCTCGCCCTCACATTCCATCCACTTGCAGACTACTCCCTGATGTCCTGGCTGCCAACTTCGCTTTTGTTGGCATGGTTGACGAACCAGAGCCGCGCCTTCCCGCAGCTGGGAGCCGGGATAATGAACTGGACTTAGCCTATCGATGGAACAGCGAAGCATTTGCGCAGCCTAGCGAAGTGTCGGGCGGCCCTCGTGCCCTTTGCGCAAGACAGGCAATGATGCCCCTGATCTCCGCCGGATCCCACTCACCCGCGGGTGAGTAGGTCACCGCGATGACGGCCATCTTTCCTCCGCAC
>JBMOIK010000537.1:0-2553 GCA_049317365.1 Rectinemataceae bacterium
TGGCGGCGGTTGTTATCGATGGGAAGAAGGTTTCGGAGGACATCCGGAGGGAACTCGCGGCGAGGGCCGTCGAGCTCGGAAAAAAAGGCGTCGTTCCTGGGCTCGCGGTCATCCTGGTCGGGGAGGATCCCGCCTCGGTGTCCTACGTCACCGGCAAGGAAAAGGCCTGCGACGAGGTCGGCATCCGCAAGTTCGGCAAGCATCTGCCAGAGACGAGCTCCGAGGCCGAACTCCTGGCCCTCCTCGCGGAATACAACGCCGATCCCGAGGTCCACGGCATCCTCGTGCAGCTTCCGCTGCCGAAGCACATCGACGGGAACAAGGTGATAGCAGCCATCGCGCCTGAGAAGGACGCGGATGGTTTCACCCCGATCAACGTGGGCAGGATGGTCCTTGACGAGCCCTGCTACCTGCCCTGCACGCCCGCAGGAGTGATCGAGCTCATCAAGCGCTGCGGCGTAAAGACCGACGGTGCCCATGCCGTCATAATTGGTCGTTCCAACCTCACCGGCAAGCCCCTCCAGAACCTCCTCGTACGGAGGGCGCTCAACGCTACGGTGACGCTCTGCCACACGGGTACGAAGGACCTTGCCGAGCACGTCAGGCGCGCCGACATCGTCCTGGCCTGCGCGGGCAGTCCGGGCCTCATCAAGGGTGAGTGGATCAAGGAAGGCGCCTGCGTCATCGACGTGGGAGTAAACCGCGTCGATGATCCGACCGCGAAAAAGGGCTTCCGCCTCAAGGGCGACGTCGAGTTCGAGAAGGCGGCCGAACGCGCTGCCTTCATAACTCCCGTACCCGGTGGCGTCGGCCCCATGACTATCACCATGCTGATGGCCAATACTGTCCAGGCCGCCGAACGCTGCCAGGCCGGGCTGAAATGAAGCCGGCCTGGTTTGGCTGAAAGGGAACTCATGGTCGACATCCAGAACGAAAGGGACGAGCGCGGTGTCCCCATCCAGAAGGTGGGAGTCAAGGGCGTCCGCGCTCCCATCGTCCTCCGCGACCGCGCCAACAAGCTGCAGCATACGACGGCAAGCGTCGACCTCTATGCGGACTTGCCGAAGCACTTCAAGGGCACCCACATGAGCCGCTTCATCGAGGTATTCAACGCTCACCGGGAAGTCCTCTCGATGCAGGGCTTCCTCACGATGCTCGACGAGGTCAGGAGCACCCTCGAGGCTCGCACCGCCTACGCCCAGCTCCGCTTTCCCTATTTCATCGAAAAGTCGGCTCCGGTCTCGGGACAGAAAAGCTGGTCAGCCTACGATTGTTCCTTCGAGGGCAGGGCTAGCGACGACGGACACGTCTTCGAGGTTTCCGTTTCGGTTCCAGTGCAGACGCTCTGTCCCTGCTCCAAGGCCATCAGCGAGCATGGTGCGCACAACCAGCGCGGCCTCGTGAAACTCATGGTTGTCCTCGGTCCATTCTTCTGGATCGAGGACCTCGTCGCGCTCGTGGAGGAGTCGGCTTCGAGTCCGGTCTTTACCCTTGTCAAGCGCGAGGACGAGAAGTACCTGACCGAGCTTGCCTACGACAATCCTCGCTTTGTCGAGGATGTCGTCCGAGAGGTCTATCGTCGTGTCGCTGATCTCGGGAAATTCCCGAAATTCTCCGTCGAGGCCGAGAACTTCGAGAGTATCCATGACCATTCGGCCTATGCCTGGGTGGAATATCCCTGAGGGGCGCGAAGCGGCGACATTGCCACAGCGCCAAAAAATCAGTACAATTCCCCTGTTGTTGCATCCGTTGGAGCTATGCCTTGCCCGAAAGGGGAGGCTTGCCCGGACGCCAGGGTGTCGGCGGGGCGAGGTGATCACGACGGAAGGCAAAGGAGGCATCGCATGGCTACTGGGACCGAATTGACTTTATCCGAGCGCGGAACCCGCGGCTTCGTCTCTGCCGGGGCAGGCATAGGCCTTCTCGGCGTCAACGCCCTCATCAGCATTCCTGTTGTCGGATGGGCCATCGGCGGCGGCCTGGCCGTCCTCGGCATCCTGGGCCTGGGTGGAAAGACCAAGACAGACAAGACCTACGGAACCATTTCCCTGGTCGCTGGCGCTGCCGTCCTTCTTGCGCAGCTTCATATCGGGCCGCTGGGTTTTATCCTTGGAGCAGGCGGCCTCGGGCTTCTTGCCTTCGGGGGATGGAATATCTTCAAGTTCGCTCGGGGAATGAAAGACCGGTCCTGATTCACGGTCCCGTTGCGGGTTCCCGGCGTATCGGTATAGAGTCATCTGGCAATGACCTACCTCATGGAAACCTACGGCTGTCAGATGAACCGCGCGGAATCGGCCGCCATCGACATCCTGTTCCGCGAACGTGGCTGGGAAGCTGCGGCGCCGAGTCCCGCTGGACAGGCCGTTCCCATCGAAGCGATGCCCGACCTCGTCGTAATCAACACCTGTTCGGTACGGATCACAGCCGAAAGCCGGGCCTGGGGCCGTATCGATCACTGGGCGGGGGAAAAGGCGCGCCTGGCGCGCAGCAATGGCCGAAAGCTCACCCTTATCGTAACCGGCTGCATGGCCGAGCGTCTGAAGAAGGGCATTC
>JBMOIK010000538.1:0-2552 GCA_049317365.1 Rectinemataceae bacterium
AGGATCTCGAAGCGGACGAGGAGTCCCCTCCCCGCCTCGCCTCCCAGCTCCATGACCGCTTCGCCACGGGCGGGATCTGCGACAGTGGACGCGGAGGCGGCCGCAGCCAGGCCTCCAACGGCCACAATGATGAACAGTGTGCTTGCGATGATGCCAGTGAAGGCTTTTGTCTTGTGTGTCATGGTGATTTCTCCGCTTCGGCCCTGAGGGTCTGCGTGTACGAGGAGGAGCCGGACTTCGTACTGACGGTTGTCACGATGTCCCAGTTGCCCTGAAGGGGCAGCGAGACCCTTGAGAGGTAGCGGCCATCGCCCTGGAGCTCCGCCTTGTAGCTCCTGTCGTGGGCCGAGGTCGAGGGCCGCGACACCTTTACCGAGACCTCGGCAGCGGACAAGGGCTTTCCATCGCGGCCCAGGGCCTCGATCCAGAGCTCATCCTCTCCTACCTTGAAGGGGCCTCCGGAAAGGGCCACCGACCAGCCAAGGGCCTGGCGGTTCGCCTGGTCTGCTTCCCAGGCCAGGCCGGCCTCGTAGGGCTTGTCCACGACAGTGCCCTCGAAGGTGTTGGTACCTATGACGATCGTCGCCACGGTCATGGCGACGACGATGAATGCGATGATAAAGGGCAGGGCTTTCATGGCCTTCACTTCCTTGGCCGCGGCATGGCCGCGAAGCTCGTCGTGATGGAGTATCCGGGACTCAGCGACCTGATGGTGACCGTGAGGGGAATCAGGCGCGAGGGATCGGAGACGCCTCGTATGGTGAGGGTTACCGCCACCTTGAGTGGGGTCGTGCCCTTGGGCAGGGCGAATCGCGTCCGTGAGGACTCGACGCTGCCCATAGGACTCGAGGCTTCGAGTTCAAGATCGAGGTCGGCAGTGGAGAGGTTCCGTGCGCTGAGCCTGCATTGCAGCATCACCGCTCCGCTGCCCGTCAGGGCTGCCCTGGCTCCCTCGGCTGGCCTGAAGCTTACATCGAAGGGTGACTTCGTCAGTGAAAGGAAGAGGAAAAAAACCAGAAAGGCTGTCGAAAGCAAGCCTGTCAGGAGCAATGGGACGCGCAGGCCCGTGGGGGTCGGCTGCACGAACCCCCTGGAATAGCGCACCAGCGAGGGCTTGCCCCGGCGCGCCATGCGCTCGGTACAGGCATCCACGCATTCAGCGCAATGGATGCACTCGACCTGGGCACCATTGCGGATGTCGATGTCGACGGGACAGGCCTTGGCGCAGGCGGCGCATTTCATGCACTCATCTCCGCGCGCAGTGTCATAGGCGACGACAAGGCTGCGGTCGTCGAAGAGGATGCCCTGAAGCTTGGCGTAGGGACAGATCTTCGCGCAGAACTTCCTTCCAATTAAACCAAGCTCGAGGGCGAACAGCAGCGCGAGAAAGCCCCAGATCCCGATCACGAGTCCTGCTGTCGGGCTCCCCCCGCCGAGCAGGGCAGGCAGGTCAAAGGGTGATACGAAGTAGCAGACCGAGGCGGCGGAAACAGCTGTGGACAGGGCGACAATGAGTATCGGCCGGAGGATCTTCGCAGTGCGGCCCTGTTTCCGCCTGCGTCCTCCGAGGGCAGCGATATCCAGGAGCACTGTCTGGGGACAGGCCCAGCCGCACCAGAGGCGGCCGAAGAGGATGGTCAGGAAGATGGCGGCAAAGACAATGGCAAAAAGCCCGATGAGGAGGAGGAAGAAGTCCTGCATTCCGACGACAGCGCCGAAGGCATGGAGCCTGAGCGTCGGGACGTCAAAGCGGAGGGCACTTTCGCCCCCGATGCTGACAAAGGGAAGGGCAAGGAAGAGGGCAAGGAATACAAGCCCGACGACAGACCGTGCCTTGTGGAAACGGTCAGTCATCGTCGTCGAGCATCCTGTACTTGACTTCCTCGCCGGGCTTCTTCCTCTTACGTGAATAGTAGTAGGCGATGATCACGACGAAGAGCCCTACCAAGGCAACGCCGAACAGGACCTCAGCTACGGCCAGGAATGTCATCGCCCCTGCCCTTCCTTACTTCGACGTGCCCTTGGCACGAAGGACCGCAGGGCCGGCCACGAAGACGAGGACTATGATCGCCAGCGTCGGGATCACGGTGAAAGCAATTGTTACGATAAGCGAGATGTCCATGGGTACTCCTTCGGGACGGGAGGGAAATGGGGCGGGGCACCCTCGTGCCCCGCCCACACGCTCATTTCTGTGTCGATTCGGTGTAGGCCCTGGCCTGGGTCCAGCCGCTGAAGGCCGGGGTATACAGGCCGATGTAAAAGCCCGCCCAGACGATCAGGCCGAAGAACAGCACGAGCCAACCCGCTGGCAGCTTGTGCGTCGTCGTCTTGGATTCAAAGGCAGTGAGGTCATCGTTGTCGTTCATGGTTTCCCTCATCACTTCTTCCCCTGCAGGGATCGGATATAGGCGACCGTGGACCAGATCTCGTCCTGGCTCATCTCCGAGGCGAAGTCGGGCATGGTGCCCGTGGCGACACGTCCCTCTTCGAGCTGCCCGGGATGTATGCCGTTGTTGATGACTTCCTGGTAGTCCCCGTCGGGAAGGTCGCCC
>JBMOIK010000539.1:0-2542 GCA_049317365.1 Rectinemataceae bacterium
GCCCAGGGGTCGAGGGCGATGCGCTCCTGGCTTCCGAAAAAGGTCGAGTACTCAGAGGACATGCCTGCGGGGTCGCGATCGGTCCAGGTGACGCTCCAGAGGCCGGTGGAGGCTTCCTTGGAAAGCTCAAGCGTGGCTACAGGCGTCGTGCCTTCGCTTTCGGCATAGAGGCGCAGTGCCACCCTGCTCGCAAAGGGACTCCAGAGTCTGAAGGTGACTGACTTCTTCGAAGCGTCGTAGACCGCGCCTAGTTCCAGGCCCTGGGGAGGGAGGGTCGCATCCGCGAGCTTGGCCGCGAGGGCCGAGGACTCGATGGCGGTCGGGGCGAGGAAGGCCTTGTTCCGCACGACCAGAGGCGCGTCCAGAGGCGCGTCGGAGGCGAGGGTGAGCCGCGCCTTCCGTGTATAGTTGTCATCACGGTTGCCCTGGGCGTTCTCGTTCACCGCGTCGATGACCGGCAGCGATCCCGAGCCGTCAGCCTTCTCGACTGAGAAGCCTGAACTGCCGGCCTGTGTTTCAAGGCCATAGCGTCCGGACAGGTCGATGAGGATCTCCCGCTGCGAGACGAGGCGCGCCGCGTCGATGGTTGGCACGTAAGGCCCGTAGGCATAGGACTTCTTGTCACCGGAGAAGATAACCCACTCGTTCGTGACCTTGGAGTTGATAATCCGGTCGTCGTCTCCGTCCTTGGTCCAGCCGTCATCCCTCCTCGGGATGAGGCCGAAGAGGCCGTCGGAACCTACTGCCCTGGCTCCTAGTTCGCTGCCCTTCTTGCTGAAACGGAGATAGCCGATTCCGTTGGAGACTCCGAGGACCTTCGATTTTTCCCAGGTAGCTGCGCCGTCGCCGCCCGGTATGGCCCAGAGCCAGAAGGCCCAATCCGCGTATTTGCCGTCGGCGCGGTAGTAGTAGACCACAACCTCGTCGTCGCCCGGCTTGAGTTCGTCATGGGCAGCGGTGATCTTGGCCATGAGGGGATTGCCCTTGTCCTCGACGAGGCCCGGAGTGACCGTGGCTACGGGGGGGGCTGCGCTGTCGGAGGGAGGTACCTCGGGGCTCTCGGCGCAGGATGCCAGGGTGAGTCCTCCAAGGACCATTGCCGCCGCGAGTCCGGCGAGTCCGAAAAGCTTCCGTTGCAACATCGAGCACCTCCGTGGTGAAAAAAGCGGTCAGGCCGCGAAAGAATGCGAGTCCCCTAGTATTATCAGCAATATCGCCGTTGGTAAACCGGTTTATTGCAATGAGAAGAAACCTTACCCACTGTCATTGTGGAGGGTTTTCAGCCCCTCCTCGTCGAGGAAGCCCTCAGCGGCTCCTGCCTCGCCGATTTTCCATGATGCGAAGCTCACAGCCAGCTGGAGGGCCTTTTCTGCATCGCCATCCTTGATCCAGAAGTGCGAGAAGGCTGACAACAGTGCATCTCCTGCGCCAATAGTAGAAACCACCGGCCGGGTCATGACAGCCGGAACCAGGATGGGAGCTGAGCCCCGCTCGGCTACCAGGGCGCCCTTGGCTCCCATACCCACGACGACGAGGCGCATTCCGTAGAGCGAGAGGAGCTCCCGGGCTGCTTCTGCAGGGGGGGCCCAGAGCCGCTCATCCGAGAGGAAGAGCAGGTCGGCTACGGCCATGAAATCACTATTATAGTCGTCCCGAGGATCGGAGAGCGTGTGGACATCGGAGATGACCGGCAGTCCCCGCGCCTTGGCTTCGGACAGGAGGTCGCGGTTCCAGTTGATGTTGCAGAGTATCGCGGCGACAGAATCGCCGATGGCCTCGGCGAATTCGGCCTTCGGATAGCGCCGCTCCTGGACATCCTTGAGATCCACGTTGATCTGCCGGCGACCCGAACTTTCGTAGAGGATCACCGAGCGTGCAGTTTCCGGCATGTCCCGGAGTAGTCCGCCCGTATCGAGGCCCTTCCTCGCGAGGGAGCCGAGCGCGAGCTCCGCTTCCCCGTCCTTTCCGAGGATGGAGAGCAGGGACACCCTGTCGCCAAGGGCCGAGAGGGCTAGGGCTATGTTCACTCCGACGCCTGAGATGGAGGAGGCGATGCCGCCGAAGGGATAGCGCACGGGGCTGTATTCGAGGGGGAAGCCCTCGATTTTCAGGGTTGTTTCTATATTTACAAGGCCTGAGACGAGGATCTTGAGGGCCTTGGGGTTTCGGGGCACGGACGTCCTTTCGGGAGTCCTGAACATAGCGCCATCTCCGACATCCGGCAAGTTGCCTGCTTTGGCAGCTGGAGGGTCACGAACGGGGAGGTCTGTGACCATTCTGGGACACTTCCGTGATTTTAGTTTGACAATTCCTGAAAACGAGGTGAGAATACGCCGGAAGTAAACCGGTTAAACGAGCAAGATTGCCGGAAATCCGCCGAATTCATTGTGATATATAAAATTAACCTTATAGAGCTTCGGAATCGGATAACCTGAACTCGCTGCGGTGCCGCATCGATCGCATGCAGCCAGGAAGCGTGCTGAAGAAAAAATACCTTCCAGGGAGGAATGTGTGACCAAGAGGCTAGTGCTGTCGATGGCGC
>JBMOIK010000540.1:0-2508 GCA_049317365.1 Rectinemataceae bacterium
TGAATGGATAGAACGGGCTGGCCTGGATCTCATCCAGCTCCGGGCAGTGGATGGCGAGGCGATCTGGTCCGGGATGCGTGACTCAGTAGGTGGAAGCTTTTCCCCCTGTCCGGCCGATTCCTTGCCGAATCTCGCCATCCCCACGGCCTACGGGAAAGACGGATTCACCCTCATCATGCAGTCTCCCAGGGGAGCCCTGATTCTGGCAGGCATGCCCGTGCGCGATACGGCGATGCGGGAGAAGGGGCAGGGTCTCCTCCTGTTTGGACGCTATCTTGCCGGAGAGCCGATGGCCCGGATCGGCGAGATTGCCCAGCTTCGGATCGGCCTGATGCTTTCACGATCCGACGTGGGCAGGCGTTCGATCCAGGGACCAGAGGGCCCGTTTTTTGTCCGGGACGAGGGAGAGCAGCGGACCCTCGATATTCCCCTCATATCTGGGGGAGCCACTCCGGGTATAGCGCTGCGCATCGTCTACCGCCCAGACGCTGCTCCCGCTGCCCGCACCCTCATCCTCCAGGCTGGTACCGCCTATGTCGCGACGATCATCCTGTCATTGCTTGGCTTGTCGCTCGCGCTCACGAGGCTGGTCATCAAGCCGATCTGGAAACTTGCCCATCATTTGACGAGGGCTGTTGCAGGCGCCGTGGATGCTCCGCTCAGACTTGGACTGGCTGCGGGGCGCCTCGATGAGATAGGCATCCTCGCCGACCGCGTCGATGGTCTCATCGAGGCCGAGCGTCAACGCAATGAGGAACTTGCAGCCCTCAACCGTGAGCTTGCCCTTCACGCCTCGACCGACTCGCTTACGGGCCTCGCAAACCGTCGATGCTTTACCGACCGTCTGGCCAGTGAAAGGAAGCGCCTGATCAGGGAACGGCACGGGCTCCCCCCCATCATGATGGCCTTCGTTATGTGCGACATCGACTTTTTCAAGAAGTACAACGATCGCTACGGGCACCAGGATGGAGATTCCTGCCTGAGGGCTGTGGCTGCGGCGATAGCGGGCTCACTCAAACGGCCGACTGATCTCGCTTCCCGGCACGGGGGCGAGGAGTTCCTTTTAATGCTCCCGGGCACCTCGGAGGATGGCGCGATTGTGCTTGCCGAGGTAATCCGGAAGGAGGTTGAGTCCCTCGTCATCCCCCACGAGGATTCGCCCATTTCGCAGTTTGTCACGCTCAGTCTTGGCGTGGCTGCGATGGATGTGAGCCTGGACTTTGATTCCGCAAAACTCTTCTCGCGCGCCGATGCCGCCCTGTACCAGGCCAAGGCGAGCGGGCGGAACCGGGTTGTCGGGGCGAGTTCGATGGAGGAAGGCAGCGCGGAGGCGGGTGACCCTTCCCTGGCCTCCTCCTCGGGATAGTTTTCCAGCCCTCATCCACCTCCAAGGCCTCTCCAGTATTCGAAACGGCGTTTTGAATCTTGCCCTCAGGGGAGAAGGGGTCTATGATCGGCCCGGATCGAGAAGCGAGGTATCATGGCAACTGAAACAGTGATGGGCGACGAAGCGATCGCCTTGGGCGCCCTCCACGCGGGCATGTCCTCGGCCTACGCCTACCCAGGCACGCCTTCCACCGAGATCATGGAGTCCTTCCAGGCCTGGAAGGCTGCAGGAGCAGCTCCCGGATCGGCCGGGGGCTCCCTGGACAACCTGGTCGCCGAGTGGTGCTCCAACGAGAAGACAGCCTACGAATCGGCCCTCGGGGCATCCTTCGCCGGCAGGCGGGTCATGGTTTCGATGAAGCACGTCGGCCTCAATGTGGCGGCTGATCCCTTCATCAATTCCGCCTTGGTCAAGATAAACGGGGGGCTCGTGGTGGTGGTCGCCGACGACCCGGGCATGCACTCGAGCCAGGACGAGCAGGACTCTCGGGTCTTTGCCGACTTCGCCCGGCTGCCCTGCTTCGAACCGGCCACCCAGCAGGAAGCCTATGACATGACGCGGGAAGCCTTCGATTTCTCGGAGGAGCACGAGGTTCCCGTCCTTCTGCGGATCACGACACGGCTCGCACACTCGCGCTCGATCATCGAGGCGCGGCCCGCGCGGGCGGTGAACCCCATGCACAAGACCACTGACACCAAGGGCTGGATCCTGATGCCTGCGATGGCGAGGCAGCGCTGGAAGGGCCTGCTCGCGAAGCAGGAGGCCTTCAGGACGCGCTCGGAAGAGGCCGCTGTCCTCGCCCTGGCGGGCAGGAAGCTTGGCGTGATCGCCTGCGGTCTGGCTCGCCAGTACCTGGCCGAGAACCTTGCGGACTTCGCTGCCAGTCAGGGTGAAATGCCCTCGGTACTGACCATCAATTCCTACCCCGTACCGGTCGGGAAGATCCGCGCCCTGGCCGCTGGCGTCGACAGGATCCTCGTCCTCGAGGAGGGCTACCCCTACGTCGAGGACCAGCTCCGCGGCGTCTTCGGAGGACCTGTACCAATTGCTGGCAAACGCTCAGGCGAGCTTCCCCTCGACGGGGAGCTTTCGCCCGACCTCGTGCGCGCTTCCCTGGGCCT
>JBMOIK010000541.1:0-2508 GCA_049317365.1 Rectinemataceae bacterium
CATTCCGCATCTGCCAGCGCCAGTCGTTCCACTGGCCTGGCTGGACGTCCTTGTACAGGGAAATGCGCCTGTAGTCATGGCTCAGATACTGCTGCATGGGTTTATCCTCGTAGTTTCAGGTAATTACGAACATCATCCGGCGTAGCCGGTTCCAGCTGGGCTTCGCGGGCGATGCGCGCTGCACGTTCCACCAGTTCGGCGTTGGATTTTGCCAGTCGGCCCTTCGCGTAGAACACGTTGTCCTCGAAGCCGACCCTGATCCAGCCGCCGGCGGCGATGGCTCCGTACTGGGCGGACAGGCTCGATCGGCCAATGCCCATCACGGTGAAGTCCGCACCCGCCGGCATTGCGCGCTTCATGGCCTCAAGGTTGTCGGTACTCCAGGGAAGGGCTGCGGGAACGTTGAGCACAAAGCCGTACTGGTAGGGACCCTCGAGGAGGCCCTCCTTGATGAGGATGTGGCTCGCGAATACGTGCCCGAGGTCGAAGCACTCGAGGGTCGGGCGGACACCGTGCTCCCGGAAGGTCCTGGCGAAATCGCGCATGACCGGAAGGGTGTTGACGATGTAGTCGTTCCCGAAGTTCACGGTGCCACAATCGAGGCTGGCCATCTCCGGTTCGAGGAGGGCCACTGGCCTGAGGCGCTCCTCGGCTGTGTCGCCTACCGCGCCCCCCGTGGTGATCTCGATCACGATATCGGTCTTCCGCCTGACCGCCTCGATCACTTCCTTGAAGCGCTGTGGATCCTGCGTGGGGCTGCCGTCGGCCTTCCGCACATGGAGGTGGAGGATGGCCGCTCCGGCCTCGCGTGCTTCCACCGCTGTCCGCACGACCTCCTCGACGGTGATGGGCAGGGCCGGATTCTGTTCCTTGGTCGTCTCCGCCCCGGTGCAGGCGCAGGTAATCACGATCTTTCCGTCTAACATGAAGGGCTCCTTAAGCGAAGGGAAAAACCCGCGGAAGCACGGAGAAAGGGGGAGATCCAGGGACAGTGCGTCAGGCGGCCCCCATCAGCCTATTTGACGTACTGCTCCTCGAAGAGCTTCCTGAGCTTCGGGTTCTCGCGGAGTTCCCAGAGCGTGATCTCGGCGTGGTCCTTGGTGTAGCCATTGCCGATGATCATGTTCACGTCCTTGCCTATGCCCTCCGCGCCGAGGGCCGCCCGGGTAAAGCTCGTGGCCATGGAGAAGAAGTAGACCGTACCGTCATCGCGGACAGGAAGGATGGAAGCCATCTCCGTACCCTGGATATTGACACAATTGATGCAAAGATCGACTTCCTTGCCCTTGTTGGCGATGAGGGTGCGCTCGAGGACCTCGAGGGGCTTGGTGGCGTCGGCTACCACGATCTCATGGCAGAGCTTGAGCTCCTCGAGGACCTTGCGGGAGCGGTCGCTGTGGATGTTGGCGATGACCCGGCCGGTGGGGCCGACGCGCTTCATCGCCTCGTAGCAGCAGAGCACGCCGGACTTGCCGCCGGCCCCGAGCACGAGCACGGACATGCCGGGCTTCACGAGCTTGGCGGCCTGGGCGGGGGCTCCGGCCACGTCGAGGGCTGCCAGCGCCAGTCCCTCGTCCATGTCGGTCGGCAGCTTCGCATAGATTCCCGACTCGAAGAGTATGGCCTGGGCATCGACCTCGAGGCGGTCGATGTCCGGATGCACCTTGAGGATCTTGTTGATCTTGAGGGGCGTGAGCGACAGGGAAACGAGGGAGGCGATCTTGTCGCCTACCTTGAGGTCACGGTCCTTGAGCGCAGAGCCGATCTTGGCCACCCTTCCGATGAGCATGCCGCCCGAACCGGTGACCGGATTCTGCTGCTTGCCGCGAGAGCCGACAATCTCGAGTACCTTGGCCTTGATCTTCTCGATATCCCCGCCTGCTTCTTCCTCGATCTGGGTAAAGGAGGCGGAGTCTATGTTGAGGGCGATGACATCGATGAGGATTTCATTGTCCCATACAACCGACATGTCATTGTTGACCTTGTTCGCCGTCTGGGGCAGAGCTCCAACCGGATCGATGACGCGATGCGTCCCGTACTTGTTGCCGAGTGCCATCGGTTTCTCCTCAATTGAATTCTCCCCAGGCGGAACCGCAACCTGACGCCTAATGCCTGAGGGATTGTGCCGACCGGGGATGCGGGAATGGGATCTGAGGTGCAAATCATATAGCCTGAGGCCTCCCAGCTGTCAAGAAAATAGGGACTATTGGCCTTGGGTGGAGGCTCCGAGACAAAGCAGGCCACCCGCTGGGTGGCCTGGTTCTTCGAAATCGGAGATTCCTAGAGGATGAACTTGGCGCCGATCGTCACCTTGTAGGGCGGGAGAACGGTCTCGTTAAGCTGGTTATCGGAAAGCGGATCCCTGTAATTCGGAATCTTCGTGGTTTCACCAGTGTAGGGGTCGACCGGCCCATCAAGCTGCGTGCTGAGGGCGCTGACGTAGGCGAGCTTGGCGAAAACACCCAAGCCGCCGAGATTTATACCCAAGCCAGCAGATCCGTACCAGAA
>JBMOIK010000542.1:0-2507 GCA_049317365.1 Rectinemataceae bacterium
TCATGTCGTCGTCCCAGGAGCGGTAGTTGTCGTTGAAGTGCATGTGGAAGAGCTTTTTCCCGTAGTCGGAGAGGATGACCGCCGACTCGGCGACGTTCTCCCCCGCGACGAAGGAATGGCCGGTGTCGATGGTCACGCCGACGTTGGGCAGGCCCGTCTCCTTGGCGACGAGGAGGGTGTCCGCGGCCCGGGCCCAGGTCGAGTGGGTGCGCGGCTCCTTGGGCTTGTACTCAAGGGAAAAGCGGATGTCCGGATAGGCCTTGGCGGCCTTCGCAACGGCCTCGATGGTCCAGCGTCGCTCGAGTCGGAAGTCCGACTGGAAGGCGTAGTCGTAGCCGTCCTGGCCGGGCCAGAGGTTGATGAGGGGGCACTTGAGTTTGCGCGCTAGCTCGGCGGCGATCATGGTCTCCTCGAGGGCCTGGGCGCGGATGGAGGGATCCTTGGCGGTGAAGGCGCCCCGGCCCCAGCGCTTCTGGGAGAAATGGTCGGGGATGATCGACACGCAGGAGAGGCCGTTCTTCGCGAGCAGCCCGCCCACCTCGTCGACGTTCTCCCTCGTGACATCCCAGGTGCCCACGAGCTCGACGCCCGTCACTCCCGGGATCGCGGCCGCCTGCCTGAACATCTCGGCCTTGGGTGGCTGGTCCTTGTAGCCGCTCGACAGGAAGCGGTCGCAGGTGTTGCCGAGATTGCCGAGGATCACCGAGTACTTGGTCATGGATTGCCTCCTTGCTGGATGGACGCATCGACGCCGGTCCGCGCCCCGGTGCGGGGATCCGTGGCCGAAAGGTCGCGCACGCTCTGGCGCTCGACCAATCGGCCCCCGATGAGGACCTTGACCGGCGGGGTGCCGGCGCCGTTGCGGATACGGGTCGAAACGAGCTGCACGGCCATGCGGCCGATCTGGGACTTGGAAACCTGCATCGTGGTGAGCGGGGGGTCGGCGATGGCCGAGAGCGGCAGGTCGTCGAAGCCGATGACCGACACCTCGTCGGGCACGCTGACGCCCTCGTGCCGGAAGGCGCGGATGCAGCCGCAGGCGATGATGTCGTTGGCGCAGAAGAGGGCCGTGGGCAGGCGGCGGCCTCCCCGGAGGATGGCCCGCATGTCCGCCGTCGCGCCGTGGAAGGTGGAATCCACCGTGAAGACGAGGGACGGGTCGTAGTCCAGCCCGAGCCTCTCCAGGCTCGCGACGAAGCCCTCTTCGCGCAGCTTGAAGTTGCGCGTCTCGATCGAGCCTTTGACCATGCCGATGCTCCGGTGGCCGCGCTCCGCGAAGTCGCTCACGATGGTGAAGACCGAGTCCTCGTTGTTCATGTCCACGAAGTCGAAGGGCAGGAAGTCGTACCAGGTGTCGATGAAGACCACGGGCCGGTCGAGGCGCGAGAAGGCGGCCACGTCCGATTCCTCCAGCTCGGTGCCGAGCACGATGAAGCCGGCGGCTTCCATCGCGGAGGCGCTCTGGAGGATCGTCTCTATCGGTGTGGCTTTGAAGGTGGTGATGCCGAGGGAGAGGCCGTGCAGGCGGGCTCCCTGGCCCAGGCCCTCGATGTAGTCCGCGATGAATACGTCATGATCGCGGTTGACGGTGTGCCCATGGCGGGCGATGTGGAGGAAGCAGACCAGCTCCGTGACGGCCTTGGGGGTCGGCAGCTGTTTCGGGCCGTCGTGCCCGAGGTCCCGGGCTATCCGGATGATGCGTTCGCGGGTTTCCGGACCGACGCCCGGCTTGTTGTTCAGGGCGAGCGAGACGGCGGCGGGAGAGACCTCGGCCAGCTTCGCTATGTCCTTGACCCGAACCCCCATCTGCACCCCTTTCGTGATCACGCTATCCTAGGTATGCGGCTCTGTCAAGAAAGATTACTAAACATTTAGTTCGGTTTATACCGTCTGTCGCTGGAGCAGATCGGCCTTCGGCGAGCGGAATTTGATCAGAATAGCTATATATATCAGGACTCGCGCCTACTTCCTTCCCTCCACGCCGATGGCGCCCGCAGGCCCGCGGCATCATCTTGGGGATTATTAATCACTTAAACGAAGCTAAATACCGACTTGACAGTTCAGCAGGTGATGCTAGACTTGTCGCTATCGTTTCACTATGCCTTTCACAGGAGGTTCCAGCTTATGAAGAAGATCCTTACCTTCGCGCTCGGGCTGCTGCTGTGCGTCAGCATCGCGGCTCCCCTCTTTGGCCAGAGCTATGATGCGGCCAAGTTCAAGTCCTCCAAGCCCCAGTCGGCCTGGAAGATCGCCCTCGTGCCCAAGGACGCTACCAACGCCTGGTTCGTCCGCATGGAGCAGGGTGTCAAACGCTACGCGGCCGACACGAAGCTCAACGTCTTCCAGAAGGGCCCGCCCAAGACCGACGCCGCCATGCAGGCCCAGGTCATCGAAGACATGATCGCCCAGGGCGTGGACGCCATCTGCGTCGTGCCGGTCGACATCGCCGCCCTCGAGCCGGTGCTCGGCAAGGCCCTGTCCAAGGGCATCGTCGTCATCGCCCATGA
>JBMOIK010000543.1:0-2496 GCA_049317365.1 Rectinemataceae bacterium
CGCATGTCAGCACATCAAGCCGCTTCGCGGCCCCTTCCTGCTTTCATCGTGCGTACTCAACAATCCTAGTTTCCCTGATAATTGTGACTTTTATGCGGCCGGGGTATTTTAGGTCGTTTTCGATTTTCTTGGCGATTTGTTTGCAGAGGTCGCGGGCGCCTTCGTCGCTGACCTGTTCGACATTGACCAGGATTCGGAGCTCGCGGCCGGCCTGGATGGCGAAGGCCTTGTCGACGCCACCGAAGCCCTCGGCGATGTTCTCGAGGTTCTCGAGGCGTTTGACATAATTGTCAAGGGTTTCACGGCGGGCGCCGGGGCGGGCTGCCGAGATGGCGTCGGCGATCTGCACCAGCACCGACTCGGGGCAGGAAGGCTCGACATCGTTGTGGTGCGAGCCGATGGCGTTGATGATGCGGGGATCCTCGCCGAACTTGCGGGCCATCTCGACGCCGATCTCGGCGTGGTTCTGGTCGGAGTCCGACTCGACGCCCTTGCCGAGGTCGTGGAGGAGGGCGCCGCGCTTGGCTATCTCCCGGTTGAGCCCCAGTTCCGCGGCGAGCATGCCCGCGATGACGGCGACTTCCTTCGAGTGGTACAGGACGTTCTGTCCGTAGCTCGTCCGGAAGTAGAGGCGCCCGAGGGCTTTTACGAGGTCAGGAGCGAAGTTGTGGAGGCCTAAGTCGAAGACAACCTTCTCGCCTTCCTCGTAGATCTTCTGGGAGATCTCCCGGGTGACCTTCTGGACAACTTCCTCGATGCGGGCCGGGTGGATGCGCCCGTCGGTGATGAGGCGTTCGAGTGACACGCGGGCTATTTCGCGGCGGACTGGGTCGAAGCAGGAGATGACGACCGCCTCTGGGGTATCGTCGATGATGACATCCACCCCGGTCAGGGTTTCGAGGGTACGGATGTTCCGTCCCTCGCGACCGATGATGCGGCCCTTCATCTCGTCCGAGGGAAGGCTGACAGAGGTGACAGTCGCCTCGGCGGTGACCTCTGTGGCCAACCGCTGAATCGTTGTGACAATAATATCACGCGACTTCTTCTCGGCGACGGTCTGCGCTTCCTGCTCGATCTTGTTGATGATGATCTGGGCGTCGTGCCGAGCCTCGTTCTCGAGTCCCTGGATGATGAGCTTCTTGGCTTCTTCGGCGGAAAGTCCGGAAATTCGCTCTAGTTCCTGCCGATAGCGCTCTTCCTCCCCGGAAAGCTCGTCCTCCCGGGCAGTTACGGCTTCTTGGCGCTTTTTAAGCTGCTCAGCGTCCTTTTCGGCCCCCTCGAGCTTCTTGTCGAGGGCCTCTTCCTTCTGTTCGATGCGGCGTTCGTAGCGCTGAAGTTCGGCGCGACGGTCGCGAATTTCCCTTTCTTGCTGATTCCGTTCCCGAATGAGTTGATCTTTCGCCTCTACTAGGATCTCTTTCTTCTGTTGTTCGGCCTCTTTGACCGCATTATCCCGAGTAAGAACCGCTTGTTGTTCGGCGGTGGCGAGCTGGAATCTGGCATAAAGCCAGCGAATCGACCATCCAAGGACCAGACCGGCAA
The DNA here is from genome assembly GCA_049317365.1 of Rectinemataceae bacterium. GTDB lineage: Bacteria > Spirochaetota > Spirochaetia > Treponematales > Rectinemataceae > CAIJMU01. Next base: position 1,543 of record JBMOIK010000543.1, read on the forward strand.
GCGGAAGGGCTATGTACCATACCACGTTCATGGTTCCCCCTGCTTTCGGTTGCTAGACCGTTCGGATTATACGGATGCTCTCCCATTTGTCAAGTTTGGGGAGAGAAATCATTGTTTCAAGAGGAATAAGGCTTGACGGGCCACGTATCACAAACTACATTCCTCTCGGAATCCCGAAGGGGATTTCGCGCACTTTCGGAGGGAAATGTTCTACTTCTCTGATTTTGAGGTCGAAAACAGGGTCCGCTACAGCGTTCTCACCCTGACGGGGCAGCCAAAATGGTGTCTGTCAAACCCGGCGGCCGGGTTCGAGATGCAATGCGTTCCTTGCTTCGCAGGTTCTGAAAGAGTCACCCTCTCTCTCGCCTTGCCCGTTTTCAATCCCTTAAAGACACCTGAGATCTCTGAACCACTCCCGAGAAAGCCGCTCCATGCGATTGGAGGGTTCGTCCCGAGAGTCGCATGACGTCCGCCGTAGGCAGACGATTTGGCAAGCCGAACTGTCGGCCTGCCTAGAACGAGGGTTTTCGCACATGTCCAAGAAGGTTTACGTCGGCAACATGAATTACTCCACCGCGGAGAACAATCTCAGGGACCTCTTTGCCCAGCACGGCAATGTCCAGTCCGTAAACATCATCGTCGACCGCTACACTGGCAAGGCCAAGGGTTTCGGTTTCGTCGAGATGGAGACCGAGGATGAGGCCCGCGCTGCTATTGAAGCCCTCAACGGTGTCGAGTTCATGGGCCGCCAGCTCCGCGTCAACGAAGCTGAGGACAAGCCCCGCCGCGACGGCGGATACCGCCCGCCCCGCAGGGACTACTAAACGACTTTGGGCTCCACCCGGAGCCCCTTGGACGGGAGCCAGGCTCGCAAGAGCAGGTGACCGAAGCCGCACGAGGCCGCCGTGCGGCTTTTTTTATTTCGGCGGCTTCGTGCGGCCATGGGGACTGTGG
>JBMOIK010000544.1:0-2482 GCA_049317365.1 Rectinemataceae bacterium
GCCGATGTGAACAATGGAATTCTCATTATTGAAACCGAACACCCTGGCTGGATACAGCTCCTTCAGCTTCGACAAAAAGCGATTCTAGATGGGCTTGAAACTCGTTACCCCGAGCTCAACCTCCGATCGATTGTGTTTCGCGTTGGTTCCGCGACAACTGGACGAAATGAGTCTCCTAAGCCGACCTCCCAAGCCCCTATGCCGCTAAATGAGGAAGATAGAGCGATCGTTCGCGCAGCTGATACAACAGGGGTAGAAGATCCGCTTCTTAGATCCCTTCTCGCCAGCCTAAAAGCTACAATGGAAAAGCCCCCTGATATCGACCAGCATTGACCAAAGGGATTGCGCTGTTTATACTCTTTTAGTCTTTTCCCTGAATGGTTCGGTCATCGTGATGCGTTGTAGCGCCGATGCCGGCTACGATATTCCAAGGAGTCTGCGAAATGAAACGCACCTATCAGCCTAGTAAAGTTCGCCGAAATCGCAAGTTTGGCTTCCGGGCGCGCATGGCCACCAAGGGTGGTCGGCGCGTGCTGAAGCGACGTCGAGCGAAGGGTCGTTCCAAGCTCAGCGCTTCGGATGAGAAAAAGCCCTACTAGCCAGAGGATCGGACGGAGGCGGCGGTATCGCCCAGCTGCGATTTCCCCAAAGCGACCGGGTCAAGACGAGGATCGAAATTGATAAGGTCTTCAAGTCTGGGGCCCGGTTTTCGTGCAAAGGCATGAGAGTGCATGTTCTCCATAACGGCATGTCTCGAACTCGTATTGCACTCGTTCCCGTCCGGTCATATTCCGGAGCAGTAGATCGCAATCGTGCTAAGAGGGTAGTTCGGGAAGCGTGGCGGTTGCACCGGCCTAGTTTCAATTCCGGTTTTGATTGTGTGGTTGTGCTTTTCCCCGGATTTGATACCTTGGCTGAACGTGCTGCGCAGCTGCTCTTGGTTCTTCGACAGGCCGGATGCCTAGCTAAATCATGCTGAAGCGAATACTTTCGTTGCCACTTCTAGCGATCATCCTGGGATATCGAAAATTCATTTCTCCGTTCTTGCCTCCTTCTTGCCGCTTTTATCCAACGTGTTCCGCGTATGCACTTGAGGCAATCAGGAAGCATGGTTCGTTCAAGGGCAGCTGGCTGGCGATAAAACGGCTCTTTCGCTGTCATCCACTGAATCCGGGAGGCTTTGACCCAGTACCATGAGCATCAATACCAACGACCCTGCCGAAAACAAACGGACCATCATCGCTGTAGTCCTTTCCGTTGTGGTTATAACCATCGGATTCTGGATTCAAGGCATGTTCTTTCCGACAACCCAGCAGTCTCTTCCTGTCAGCACGCCGGCACCAGCGCCGATTACCCAACCTGTGCCCCAGGCGCCAGCGGTTGTAGGAATATCGGCATCGGCTGCGCCTGCTCTGATACCGGCCAAGCCCGCAGTTACTAAGCCTGCTGAATCTATTGCCGTGCGGACTGACCATGTCGAGACTGACCTGCTATCAGCCGAGTTTAGCAACAAGGGTGGTGAGCTGATTTCCCTGAAGCTGAAGAAGCACAAGGACAAGGCCGGCAATGTGGATCTGTTCGTCCCTGGGACGCCAGATGTACAAGGCTTTGCCGTTGCCTTCGGATCCGAAACAGCCCAGCCTATGCGTGAGCCCATGAAGGTCACCAAGAGTGCGGATGGCAAAACCATAGAGTTTACGCGTACGCTGTACTCAACGGTGGCCGGTCGACCTGATCCTATTCCATTCACCTATCACAAGGTTTTTTCGTTCAAGGATGGCGAGTATCTCTTTGGGATGGCGATCAAGCTAGCCAACTCAGAAAACGCTGCCCTGCCCCTTGGCCAAGGTAGTACGGCCTATACTGTTTCCTTTGGTCCCCGCATTGGACCATCGATAGATTCGAGTGGACAGGGATCTGATATCAGGAAGATCCTCTCTTTTTCCGAAGGCAAGCGAAAAGAAGAGAAGCAGAAGAACCAGCCATGGTCTCCGGCGAAACAGCCAGTTTGGACAGCGATTTCAGGCAAGTACTTTGCCTTTGTTGCAGTTCCAAAGCTGGACAGGTTTGAAACCACCTATGTGGAATCAGTGCCGAGCGCGACACAGACGACTGCGATGTCATTTTCTCGGCCTGCCATCAGCGTGAGTTCACAGCAAGATCTCTGGTACTTCTATTTCGGCCCAATAACGAGTGCGACACTCGCCAAATACGACTATCCCGATCGGAATGCATTCAAAATCCAGGATATGCAACTAGAGAACGTACTCGACAACACTAACCTGCTGAAGTGGCTTGAAGACTTCCTTAAGCTCATCATGAATTTCTTCTACAATCTAGTCCCGAATTACGGTGTCTCCATCATTCTGCTCACAATCCTTGTTAAGGTCGCTTTTTTCCCGCTGACCAAGAAGGGCTCAATGGCTTCGGCTCGAATGGCCAAACTTCAGCCCAAAATGCAGGAGTTACAGGCCAAGCACAA
>JBMOIK010000545.1:0-2465 GCA_049317365.1 Rectinemataceae bacterium
CCTCGGCGCCATCGACTCCCTTGCACTCCTCGACGCCCTTACCCCCTCGCGGGAGCTCACGCGCATCGGCGAGCTCATGTGCGCCTTCCCCCTCCTGCCACGCCATTCCAGGATCATTGTCGAGGCCATGCTCAACTGCCCGACGGTCATCGAGGAGGTGCTCATCGCAGCGGCCTTCCTTTCCACGCAGAGCCCCTACATCCTCCCGCCCGGGGAGGAAATGGAGGCCCGGCGAGCCCATCACGCCTTCCGCGATCCCCAGGGCGACTTCGTCTCCTACCTCCGGATCTTCCGGTCCTTTGTCGAGGCCAGGGACAAGGCACGCTTCGCCGCGACCAGCTATCTCGACGAACGTACCCTCCTCGAGATCGTCCGGGTCAAGGAGCAGATAGAGCTCATTGTTTCCGGTCTCGGAATTCCGATCTCATCGGGGGGGGCCGTCGACGACTACCTTACGGCAGTCGGCCGCGGCCTCATCCAGTTCGTGTGCGTGCGGCACGAGTTCGGCTTCTTCCGCTCGCTCACGGCCGAGCGCATCCAGATCCACCCGGGCTCGGTGATGTTCCGCGAGAGCCCCGATTTCATCGTTGCCGGCGAGATCGTGCGCACCTCGCGAATGTACGCGATGTCGGTGTCGCCGCTCTCACGCGCCCTCATCTCGCGCATATCCCCACGCCTTGAGAAACTCGTGCCCCAGGGCCACGTCCCCAGCGGCGCCTTCGGTCCAGGCGGACGGCAGCAGCAGGGACGCGAGGCCGGTCAGGGTCGTGGCCAGGGTCGTGGCCAAGGCCGCGGCCAGAGGGAGCGCGAGGGTCGCGAAGGGGTGCCAGCGCAGGAAAAGGAGCGCCCCCCCCGCGATTTCACGAACCGCATACGCATCGGGGGTGAGCTCTTCGACATCAAGGTCGAGAAGAAGAAGAAGATCGTTGAGTTCGAGTGGAAGGCCTTCAGCGCTGCCCGGGAACGGATCGACAGGGAGTCGGTTGCCCTGTACCGCGACCTTCGTGGCGTCGTGCTCTTCGGCCACCGGCGCTTCCTCGAAGGCGAAAAACTCGAGGTAATACTGAAGGTCGCGCCCTGGCTCGATCCAGAGGCTGACCTTGCGAGGGTCTGGCCCCGCAACGTGAACATGTCGGTGGCGGACGAGGCGCCACGCATCCTGGCCTCGCTCGGACACGTGCTCCAGCTATCCGAGTGGCGCAAGGACAGTCCCGAACTCGGTTTCGTCACCCTTTTCACCGATGGCGAGGGGGAATACTGGTTCCGCGTTTCGCGCGGTTTCCACACTGCCATCAACGAGTCCCTCGCCTCGCTCGAGGGTCTCGCCGATGCGGTCGGCGGCGAGATGGCCGCATCCGTCGCTGCGACGGACCGCGAGCGCCTGTCCACGCTGTACAGGCGGCTGCAGTCCTTCTTCGAGTGAAAGGCATAGTACCCATGAACGAGGGGACCAGCGGCAGGCTCTGCGTGCTTTTTGTCGATGATGAGCCGAACATCCTTGCGGCAATCAAGCGGGAACTCCACTCCTGGGCGCACCTGAAGGACATCGAGATCCTGAGCGCCACTTCCGCACGTGCCGGAATCGAGATCCTCGAAGCAGCGGCGAGTCGGATCGCGGTCCTGTGCTCCGATCTCCGGATGCCCGAGCGGAAGGGTTCTGACTTCCTCCTTGAGGTGCGCGGGCGCTGGCCAGAGATCACGGCGATATTGCTCACCGGATTCTCGGAGACCGAGGAGATCGCCAAGGCCGTAAAGGCCGGCATCTCCAGCTTCATCCTCAAGCCCTGGGAGCCGGCCTATCTCCAGGCAGAGGTCGAGAAGGCCCTTGATTCCTGGAAGCTGAGGCGTGAGCACCGGGCCTGGTCGGAGCAGCTTCAGGACGAACTCCGCTGGGCGGGCGAGATGCAGCGAGCGATGCTCCACCTGGACATCGGGGACACCGAAGGAGTCGAATTCAAGCTGGGCTATCATCCCGTCGCAAACCTTTACTGCGGAGGGGATTACTACGACATCATCAGTCTCAGCAAGGGGCGCTGGCTGGTGCTGGTCGGTGACGTCGCAGGCCACGGAGTCAAGGCTGCCTTCGTGACGGGCATCCTCAAGGCCATCATCTATCCCGAGTACATCAAGGGCAATTACAGCTCCCGCTTCTCTCCCTCGGCCTTCCTCACCTGGCTCAACGCGCGAATGGATTCCGAACTGAGCAGGGTGTCAGGATTCCTTCTCACCTTTTTTGCAGGCGTCATAGACCTGAACCGGCAGACCTTCACCTACTCCAACGCGGGGCAGACGAGGCCCTACCTCCTGTCTGGGACCGAGTGCCGCGAACTGGCGGTCTCAGGCCCCGGCATCGGCATGCACCATGACTTGGCCTACCCCGAGGTCAGCGAAGCCATCGCGGCGGGCGACCTCCTGTTTTTCTGCACCGATGGGCTTGTCGAACGAGGAGAGCGCGAGGGAGCCTG
>JBMOIK010000546.1:0-2459 GCA_049317365.1 Rectinemataceae bacterium
ATGCGAACCCATCAGAACTTCCCGAAGTCGTCATCGTCGAGTGAAATCACCTCGGCTGGATTGATGCGACGGACAGGACCTCCCGCGCGGGCGGGAGCCTTGATGCTACCAAGTGCTGGTCTTGTTGCGCCAGCGGCATGCTGCTGCTTTGCCATCTCCGCACGCAGCATCTTTACCACATCGGCATCCGTCATCCGTGATTCTTTTGCGCTCAGCTTGAATCTGGCAAGCATCGACTTGACCTGCTGGGATTGCGAGGAAAGTTCCTCGGAGGCTGAGGCGCTTTCCTCGGCGCTGGCTGTATTGGATTGGGTAACCTGGTCGATCTGGGAGAGGCCCTGGCTTATCTGCTCGAGTCCCAGTGACTGTTCCTTGCTCGCCTTGGATACTTCCTCGGCAAGGTCGGCAACCTGTCCCGCGCCACCTACGATGGCGGCGAGTTGCTGTGCTGTAGCCCCTACAAGGTTGTTGCCTCGCTCAATGTTTGCGATGGCCTCGTCAACCATCCTGGTCGTTTCCTTGACGGAATTGGCCGACCGCACCGCGAGATTCCGGACTTCTTCGGCGACAACCGCAAAGCCCTTGCCATACTTGCCGGCACGGGCTGCCTCGACGTTTGCGTTCAGGGCCAGGAGGTTGATCTGGAACGATATGTCGTCGATCGCCTTGGTGACCTTCTTGATCTCTTCCGCGCTCGAATTGATGTCGCTCATGGCGGCGACGAGATCCTTCATCTGCTCGTTGCCCTTTTCGGCATTTGTCTTGGCTGTGTTCGCAAGGCCGTTCACCTGGAGCGCATTCTCGGTGTTGGTCCTGGTCTGGCTCGAGATCTCGGTGGTCGAGCTCGTGATCTCCTCGAGGGAGGAAGCCTGCTCGGTAGCTCCCTGCGACAGGGATTGGCTTGCCTGGGAAACCTGGCCCGCGCCTTCGGCAACCTGGTCGACCGCAGTGTTGACCTGGACGAGCGTGTCGTTGAGCGAGTTGAGCGATTCGTTGAGCGAGGTCTTGAGGACATCGAAATCACCCTTGTAGTCAGAGGTGATCCTTCCGGTGAGATCGCCTTCAGCCATCTTCTTGAGCACCGAACTCGTCTCGTTGATCGGTGTTATGACGAGGTCCAGGGTCTTGTTGACGCCGTCGACGACCTTTCTGTAGTCGCCTTGGTGCTTGCTGGCATCGGCGCGGGTCTGGAGCCTTCCCTCCACCGCCGCCTGGACAAGCATTCCGGCATCGGTGACAAGGGCGTTAACCGCATCAACGGCCTTGTTGAGGTTGTTCTTGATGGTGTTGAAGTCGCCATTGTAGTTGTCAGTGATTCTCGGGGGAATATTGCCTGCCGAGATCTTGTCGACGTAATCGGCTGCGACATTGAGCGGACCGATGACCGCATCGAGTGTCTTGTTGACGCCATCGACGATCTTCCTGAAGTCTCCCTGGTGCTTGCTTGCATCGGCACGGGTCGCAAGCTTCCCGTCCACGGCGGCGCTGACGAGCATGCCGGCATCCCCAACGAGGGCATTCACCGCATCGATGGCCTGGTTGAGATTGTTCTTGATCTCGTTGAAGTCACCCTGATAGGTATCGATGATCTTCGGGGGAATGTCGCCCTTGGAGATGCGGTCCACATAATTGGCAGCGACGTTGAGCGGCCCGATTACCGCATCGAGGGTCTTGTTCACTCCATCGACGATCTTCTTGTAGTCCCCCTGGTGCTTGCTCGCATCGGCCCTCGTGGCTAGTTTTCCATCCACAGCAGCCTGCACAAGCAGTCCGGCATCGGCCACGAGGGCGTTGATGGCATCGACCGCTTTGTTGAGGTTGTTCTTTAAGGTGTTGAAGTCACCATTGTAGGTGTCGGTGATCCTCGGCGGGATATTGCCCAGGGAAATCCTGTCCACATAGTCCGCTGCCACATTGAGCGGAACGATGACCGCATCGAGGGTCTTGTTGACGCCATCCACGATCTTCCGATAGTCGCCCTGGTGCTTGGTCGCGTCGGCACGCGTGGCGAGCTTGCCGTCCACGGCAGCGCCGACGAGCATGCCAGCATCCACAACGAGTGCATTGACTGCATCGATGGCCTGGTTCAGGTTGTTCTTGATCTCGTTGAAGTCGCCGTTGTAGGTATCGGTGATCTTCGGGGGTATGTCGCCCTTTGAAATGCGGTCCACATAATTGGCTGCAACGTTGAGGGGCCCGATGACCGAATCGAGGGTCTTGTTGACGCCATCGACAACCTTCCGGAAATCGCCCTGGTGCTTGCTCGCATCGGCCCGCGTGGCCAGTTTTCCATCGACTGCGGCTGCCGACAGCATACCTGCATCCACCACGAGGGCATTGACCGCATCGATGGCCTGGTTCAGGTTGTTCTTGATCTCGTTGAAGTCGCCATGGTAGGCATCGGTGATCTTCGGGGGAATGTCGCCCTTGGAGATGCGGTCCACATAATTGGCAGCGAC
>JBMOIK010000547.1:0-2453 GCA_049317365.1 Rectinemataceae bacterium
GCAGGTGCCCATGTCGGTGCGGACATCGACATTGGAGGGGTCAAGGTCGAGGGCCCCCTGGTAGGCGATGATCGCCTCGGCAAAGCGCTGGGCATCCATCGCGGCGTTGCCGGCATCGATAAGACCTTCCTTGGTGGGTGCTGCCGCCGAGAGGGAGGGCAGGGGTTGCGGCACTGCGGCGGCGGTAGCTCCCGCAGGGGCGGCTGAGGCGGCCGGAGTGACCAGTGGCTGGCTACGGTTGCAACCGACCGCGAGCGTGAGACAGAGGAAGGCTGCGGCAAGGGGAACGAGCTTTTTCATTGAAGGATCCTCCCTAGGTGGAGCCTCTGGCTCCGATTCCCCCTCATCATCCCGGATTTCGCTCCGTTGTCCAAGAGAGGGGGTAGCTGGACCTGCCGTGGCTGGCTCCTTTCCCCGCCACCCTGGCCCCATTCCATGAAATCCCAGGGATTCCTCCCCCTTTGCTGCAACCTTGATTCTGACAAAATGTCGTAGTGTGTAATATTGTCTGTTTTCAAGGAGCGGTGATGAAGACGCGCACACTCAAGGGGCTCGCCATCGGCGACCTTTTCGCCAGGGTCCCCATTGTGCAGGGTGGCATGGGCATCGGCATTTCCCTGTCCGGCCTCGCCGCTGCCACAGCCAATGCCGGCGGAATCGGCGTCATCGCTGCAGCGGGTGTCGGGCTCTTCGAGCCGGACGGCTTCACCGACTTCCCAGGGGCAAGCATCCGCGGCCTCCGCCGCGAGATACGCCGGGCACGCGGGCTTTCGACCGGCGTCATCGGCGTCAACATCATGGTTGCCCTCAGCAACTTCACCGACCTGGTGAAGACTGCGGTGGAGGAGGGCATCGACATCATCTTCTCCGGCGCGGGGCTTCCCATGAACCTTCCGGAGTTCACCCGGGGCACGCATACCAAGGCAGTACCAATTGTTTCTTCAGGCCGGGCTGCGGCCCTCATCGCCAAGCGCTGGCTCGACAAGTACGGCGTGCTCCCGGATGGCTTCGTCGTGGAGGGTCCGAAGGCCGGCGGCCACCTCGGCTACAGGGCACAGGACCTTGCCGACCCGGCCTTCAGCCTCGAGAAAATCGTCCCCGAGGTCGTCGCGGCAGTGAAGCCCTTCGAGGAAAAGGCCGGTCATCCCATCCCCGTGATCGCGGGTGGCGGGATCTACAGCGGCGGGGACATCCGCCAATTCCTCGAACTCGGCGCATCAGGAGTGCAGATGGCTACCCGCTTTGTGGCGACCGACGAGTGCGACGCGTCCCTGGCCTTCAAGGAAGCCTTCGTGAAAGCCAGGGAAGAGGACCTCACCATCATCAAGAGCCCTGTGGGAATGCCCGGCCGTGCGATCCGCAACGCCTTCATCAACGCTGTCGAGGACGGCAGGAAGCAGCCCTTCTCCTGCCCCTACCACTGCATCGTCACCTGCGACTACGAGAAGGCCCCCTACTGCATTTCACTTGCCCTCATCAACGCGCAGAAGGGCAGGCTCGACCATGGCTTTGCCTTCGCTGGTGCCAACGTGGGCCGGGTCGACCACATCGTTCCGGTCCAGACCCTCGTGGACGAACTGGTAACGGAGTACGAGAAAAGCGGGGACTAGCAGGCGATTCCTGCGCCGCCAGGCTGGGCCCGCGCCTCAGCCCCCGAGAAAGGTCCCCTCGTCCAGCTGCCTGAAGGCCAGTTCCAGCTCAGCCTGGGTATTCATCACAATTGGTCCGTGCCAGGCCACCGGTTCGCCCAGGCCCATCCCTGCGCAGAGGAGGAGGCGGAAGGGAAGGCTGCCCGTGGCGCGCAGCCGCACCGAGTCGCCGCTGCCGAGGAAGACGATGCTTGAATCCCCCACGACAGGACCCTCCCCGATGCGACCCTCCCCGCCGAAGACGTAGATGAAGGCCGACTTGCCGGGCTCCACGCGGTGGCGCAGGTCCGCCCCCGGCGCGAGCTCGAGGTCGAGGTAGTCGGGGTTTGTCACGATCCCCTCGACCGGGCCGCTGATCCCCTCGAAGGCGCCGGCGATGACGCGCACCCGGCTGCCGTCGGCCAGCACGCGCTCTGGGATAGCCGATGCGGCGATGTCCTGGTAGCGCGGCCCCATCATCTTGTCGCGGGCGGGCAGGTTGGCCCAGAGCTGGAAGCCCCCCATGCGGCCCCCCTCCGAGCCCACGGGCATCTCCTGGTGGATGATGCCCCGGCCTGCGGTCATCCACTGGACGTCACCCGTACCAATTACTCCCTTGTTTCCCAGGCTGTCCTGGTGCTCGACCTGTCCGGCCAGCATGTAGGTGATGGTCTCGATGCCACGGTGCGGGTGCCAGGGGAAGCCCTTCTGGTAGTCTGCGGGCCGGTCACCCCGGAAGTCGTCGAGCATGAGGAAGGGATCGACACGCGCGCTGTCCCCGTGTCCGAAGGCGCGCCTGAGCCTGACGCCTGCGCCTTCCATGGT
>JBMOIK010000548.1:0-2450 GCA_049317365.1 Rectinemataceae bacterium
TCGGGCAGCTCGACGAGAAGGGGCTGAAAGAAGCCGGGTTCTGGAACGACGGGTGGGTGGATGGTTCGTACTACGAGGAAAAGCCGAAACACATACTCGGGAATCTGAACGAGGGGGGCGGAAACTGGGGCCGCGACGTGGTGGAGGGCGATCTTACCCTTGCTGACATGGATGCGGCCGTCGCGCGTTTCGAGCCCGAAACCGAAAAGACCACGGATGACCTAGAACGCCTTCGCTCCATGACGAAGACCCCCGGCGAGGCCTCGGGGCGCACGAAGGGCGACGAGACTACGCTGACCGAAGCCGAGGCGGAGGCTGTCGCGGCCAAGACCCTGGCCGTCGGGGCGACGAAGAGCGAAGACGGCTGCCTGTACCGCCTGAATGCCAACCATCGTTGGGAGCGGGTGAAGGGCGCCGATGAGTTGGCGGCGGAGAAGCTTGAACAGGTCAAGGCGATCGCGGAGAACGTGAAGGCGATCCGCAATGCCATGCGCGACTCGGCGCCCGTCGACGATCTTCAGCGGGAGGCCCGGCGCCTTATCCAGGCCTACGAGGAAGCCTACGGATCGACGCCGAAGGACGACAAGGATATCAGGAAGCTCCTCAATGCGACCGCCTCGCTGTCGGGCGTCTATGAAGGCCTCGTAGGGGCAGACGACGACATCCTCACGAAGCAGAATGTCTACGCGAAGGAAATCGAGATAGTCGACGGGCACAACCCGGCCGTCACGGCGCTCCTTTCCCTCCAGCGGAACATGGTCGAGGCGACGCCGGACAAGCTCCGCGCCTACTTCCCGAACGACATCGATGGTCTCATGGTCTTGCTGCAAGAGAGCGAAGACGCCTTCCTGACATACGACGGATGCTGGCAGCTCCGCGAGGATTTCATCGCGGGCAACGCATGGGAGAAGGTCGACGGGCTGAAGAAGGCCCTCGCCGAGCATCCTGGTGACACGTGGAAGGCCGAGCGTGAGAAGTGGCAGCATGGCGTCGATGAACTGGAAAAGGCGGCCGGCTGGGTGCCGATCGAGGAAGCCGAGTTCACCCCTCAATCCTCATGGATTCCCGAAGAGATCATCGATCGTTGGGCAAAGGCCAGCGAGGGCATGGGCTACGGGAGCGAATTCACCGGCAAGATGCTTTCGAGAAACGAAGAGGGGAAGTGGGGCGTCGAGTACGAGGAGGACAAGCACATTCGGGGGAAGAATTGGCGGGACCCTGGACACTATGTCGACGCGGGGGAATGGCAAGAGCTCAGCCATGAACTCGTCTACTTCCTCAACATGCAGAAGCAGCGGTCGAAAACCACGGACACGGAGACATTCAACCGAAACGCCGAGGACAACTTCAAGGCCTGGGTATCGAACAACGCCGAGGTCCGGGAACAACTCGAAGGCCTCTTCAACCGGAAGTTCAACGCCGAAATAGGGGCGCCGACGAAGACCTACTCGGTGAACATCGACGGCTGGAATCCCGATGTGAAGATTCAGCCTTGGCAATGGCAGACCATCCACCATCTCTACCGGCAGGGGAAGGGAATCACGGCGCTCGGTACGGGATTCGGGAAAACCTACGCTGCAATCTGCCTCATGGCCCTCCTGAGACAAGAGGGCAAGCTGAAGCGTCCCATGGTGCAGGTCCCGAACAATAAGGTGAAGGACTGGGTGAAGTACATAGCGCGGGCCATGCCAGGCCTCAAGGTCGGCGCCGTCGACCCCGAATCCGAGGGCTACGCGAACCAGGCGAGGCGCTACCGGATGTACCAGGATCTCGCGAACGGTGACTTTGACGTGATCATCCTGCCCGAGTCGGCGGCCTCCGAGATTCAGCTCAGGCCCGAGGAGGACCAACGCATCACGGATGAGATAGTCGCGGGGCAGATCATGGACAAGGCCGCCGCAAGCTCCCGCAAGGTGGAACAGGCCAAGGAATCGGCCCGAGGGAAGCTCGAAGCCGGGAAGACGAACCAGACCATCAATTTCGAGGACTTCGGATGCGATGCCCTCTTCGCGGACGAGGCCCACAACTACAAGAACCTCTTCAGCTCAAGCCTTTCCCGCGAAACCGGCATGAACGACGGGCGGCGCTCCGATCGCGCCCTCAGCTTCTTCAAGAAGAGCGAGCATATCCGGCGCAGCCATGACGGGAAAAACGTCTTCCTGCTCACGGCAACGCCACTCACGAATAGCCCGCTCGAATACTACAACATGCTCATGCACGTGGCGCCGGAAACCCTTGAAACCCTGAACATCCACAACATCGACGACTTCATCCGCAACTTCGCCGATATCGAAGTGGGCCTGAAGTGCGACTGGGGGGATGGAAAGCCGAAGGAGGGGAGAATCCTCAAGGGCTTCAAGAACCTGCGGACCCTCCAGGACATGTTCTTCAAGTACACCGACCTCCAGAATGATCCAACGAAGATCGGGCTTCCCAAGCCGAAATCGGAG
>JBMOIK010000549.1:0-2438 GCA_049317365.1 Rectinemataceae bacterium
GTGGTCATGGCAGGAGCAGCCCTCTTCCTCATCGGAAGCTCGGGCGGAGAGCTCCTGGTCGTGCCCAACCAGATCTTCACGCAGCTTACGAACACAAGCCTTCCCGCCATACCGCTTTTCACGGTGGTGGGTTTCATGCTCTCCGAGAGCCGCGCGGGAGAGCGCCTGGTCGGCGTGTTCCGCTCCATGTTCGGCTGGATTCCCGGAGGCGTGATCATCGCCACGGTGGGTGTCTGCGCCTTTTTCACGACCTTCACCGGCGGCTCCGGCGTCACCATCCTCGCCCTCGGGGGCCTCCTTTCGAAAATCCTCCTCGAAGCCAATTACCCGAAGAAATTCGTCTACGGCCTCCTGACCTCGGTAGGCAGCATCGGCATCCTCTTCCCACCGAGCCTGCCCATCATCCTGGTCGGCGTCTCGACCGGTACGAGCGTCCTCAAGATGTTTGCGGGAGGATTCCTCCCGGGCCTTCTCCTGGTCATCGCGATGAGCGGCTACGGTGTCCTGGCCTCCGTCCGCAACCACGTCCCCGTCAGCCGTTTTTCCCTCACGGACACCCTCCACAGCATCAAGGAATCCATCTGGGAACTCCTCCTCCCGGTCCTCCTCATCGTCGGCTATTTCAGCGGCCTTTTCTCCATCGTCGAGACGGCAGCCGTCTCGCTGCTCTACACCATCGTGGTCGAGGTGCTCATCACCAGGGACATTACCTTCCGCGGCCTTGGAAAGGTCTTCCTCAAGTCGCTGCCCATCATCGGCGGCATCCTGGCCATACTCGCTGCCTCCCAGGCCCTCTCGTACTACATCGTCGACGCCGAGATTCCCCAGGCCCTCACGCGCTGGGCCACCTCCGTCGTCCACTCCCCGATCCTGTTCATACTACTTCTGAACATCGTCTTGATCGTCGCCGGCGCCTTCATGGAGATCTACGCCTCCATCATCATCCTCCTGCCCCTCATCGGCCCCCTCGGCGTCGCCTACGGCATCGACCCGGTCCACCTCGGCATCATCTTCCTCATGAACATGGAAGTGGCCTTCCTCTTCCCGCCGGTCGGCCTCAACATCCTCCTCGCCTCGTACCGCTTCAAGGCACCCTTCACCGAGATCACGCGGAGCATACTCCCCTTCCTCCTCATCCAGGTCGTGGTGGTGTTCATCGTTTCCTATTTCCCCTGGCTCACGACCGCACTCGCGCGACTGTTCTGACACACGAAAGACGACGGAGGACTTCAATGAGGACATTTCCTGGCCGGACGACGGCCGCCATCATCGCCATCACCGCGATATCGATGGGAGCGGCCACTGGCCTGACGCTCAAATTCGCGACGATAGCTCCGCAGGCCACTCCCTGGGGCGCGGCCATGGAGAGGATGGTGTCGGATCTCAACGGCATTTCGGGCGGCGAACTCGACGTGAAGGTCTTCCACGGAGGCATCGCCGGCGACGAATCGGACATCCTGCGCAAGCTCAAGATCGGACAACTCCAGGGAGCGGCGCTCACGAACCTCGGACTCAATCTCATCAGCCCGGAAGCCCTCACGCTTTCGGCGCCCTTCCTCATCCAGGATGACGACGAACTCGACTACATCATCGCCAGGAACCGGACCTACATGCAGGGCAAGATCGAGGCGAAAGGCTACATCGTGCTGGCCTGGTCCAAGGCCGGCTGGATCCGCTTCTTCTCAAAGGCTCCACTGTCCGCGCCTGCAGACCTCAAGAAGATGAAGCTCGCAACCACGCCCACCGACCTCTCCCTGGCCCAGGCCTTCAAGACCCTCGGCTACAACCTGGTGCCTGTGCCCCTCAACGAAACCCTTGTAGCCCTCTCAAGCGGCATGATCGACGCGTGCTACATAAGCCCCCTTGCGGCAGGGGCGATGCAGTTCTTCGGCAGCGCCAAATACATGTCCGACTTCAGGGTCTCCCCCTTCATCGGCGCAATCATCATTTCGAAGCAATCCTGGTCCAAGGTGAACCCCATAACACAGGCCAGGATCCACGAATATGCCACATCGATAGAGAAGAACCTCAACGAGGAGATCGTGAAGCTCGAGGACTCGGCGGTCACTACCATGGTGAAATATGGCCTCGTCATCACGAAGAACTCGCCAGAGCAGATCGATGCCTGGAAGAAAGACATACAGCAGGGCATCCCGGCCACCCTCGGCACCTCCTTCGACCGCGATTTCTATCTGCTCCTGAGCTCGCAACTGGAAGAATTCCGGGCGAAGAGGAAGAAATAGTCCAGCCAGGCGGCGGGGCGCGGGCCAGGGGGCACTCCGCCCCGCGCGGGTGCCGTCCTCAGTCCGGAAACACGATCCGATCACATCCGCGTAGGTCGACACCGGATGGTAGGTGATGCCCTTGCGGACATGCTCCGGGATCTCGTCGATGTCCTTCTCGTTGGCACCAGGTATGATGATGTCGCGTATCTTGTT
>JBMOIK010000550.1:0-2435 GCA_049317365.1 Rectinemataceae bacterium
GTAGTTGCCGCCGCACTTGATGTCGCCGACGCCGCCGGGAGCCGCGCGGTGGATGACTTCCTCGACCTTGAGCTTGACGGGGGTAAAGCCGGTCTTGTAGTAGGGACCCACCGGGGTCACGAAGACGAGGAAGAGGTAGTCGGGACTGGGTTTGACACCTACCTCGGCCGAGATGCCGATCTCCAGGGGCCGGACGTAGAGGCTCGCACCCGAGCCGTAGGGTGGCACGAAGCGGCGATTGGCCTTGACGACGCGTTGCACCGCGTCATGGAAGACGGCGGTGGGAACGGGCTCCATGAGGAGCTTCGCGGCAGAGCGCTGGAAGCGCGCTGCGTTGGCGTCGACGCGGAAGGCCTGGATCCGCCCGTCTGGCCTCCCGAAGATCTTCAGGCCCTCGAATATCTCCTGCCCGTAGTGGAGGCAGGTGGCCGCCATGTGGAGGGGAATGGTCTCCTCACCTGTCAGCTCGCCTCCGGACCAGGCTCCTCCGTGGAAATAGTAGCGGATGTTGGCGTCGGTCTTCATGTAGCCGAAGGGGAGGGTGGCGAAATCGATGTCGGAGCTTGCCATGCTGATCAATCCTTTCGACCGGCTGATCCAGTCTCAATGCCAGTATATCGTCATAATTGCGATTGTTTTCACTCTTTCCTGTCCCTCAGGGCCGGGAAGCTAAGGCGCCAGGAGCTGGCGGCTCCGGGGTCCAGGTCGCAGGAAAAGGCGCCTTCGGCGGAGCCACAGTCGAGGACGAGGCGGCCCTGGGGGTCGATGACGCAGGAATCCCCAGAGTACTCGAGGGAAGCCCCGCCGTCCACGGGTTCCATTCCCCTGCGGTTTACCCCGACCACCCAGGCCTGGTTTTCGATCGCGCGGGCCCTGAGGAGGGTCTTCCAGTGCTCCGATCGCCTCGCTGGCCAGGCGGCGATCACGCAAAAGACATCGACTTCGGCAGCGTCGGGCCAGAACTGGTAGGGAAAGCGGAGGTCGTAGCAGATCGCCTGGCCGACCCTGAGATCGCCTATCCTGTAGGTCGCCCGCTCCTGCCCGGCCTCGTAGTGGAGCTGCTCCCCCGAATGCGAAAAGAGGTGTCGCTTGGCATAGGTGGAGACGACCTCGCCTTCCGGATCGAAGAGGAGGGCCACATTGCGGCCTCCGCGGGCCGCCCCCACCGTGATCCATGAATTCCTTGCCCGGGCGAGGGCGGAAAAGAAGTCATAGTCCCCACTATCCCAGGTCGCTGCGGCGACCGATGGAGTGAAGCCGCTCAGCGCCATTTCCGGCAGCACGATCCAGCCCGGCTCGGCGGGGGCCGGACTGGTGCCGAGGAGGACCTCGAGCCGGGCGCGGCTGGCTGCACGATCCTCCCAGACCGGAGCGAACTGGACCAGGGTTGCCAGCATCTCAGCGTGAACTCGTGCGGGCGACGCGGACGATGTCCGCGAAGATGCCACCTGCCGTCACCTCGGCACCGGCACCCGGTCCGCGCACCACCAGGGGCATGGTCGAATAGCGCTCGGTGGTGAAGGCCACGACGTTCTCCGCGTCATGGATGCCGAAGAGCGGCTGGTCGGGACCGACTTCGCGGAGGCCCAGGCGTATGCCCGAGGCGTCGATGGTGGCCGCGTACACGAGTTGCTTGCCCCGCCCGCGGGCAGCCTGGAACCGCGAACGGAGGACGGCGTCCTCCTCGTCGAGGGCGGCGTAGAGGGCGGCCAGGCTCGTCGTCGCGAGGCAGGCATCAGACACAATTGGTTCGATCACGATGTCGGCGAACTCGCAGGAGAAGCCAGCCTCCCGCGCGAGGATGAGGGCCTTGCGGGCGAAATCGGTGGCCGCGAGGTCCTCGCGCGGGTCGGGCTCGGTGTAGCCGAGGTCCCTCGCCTTGCGCACGAGGCGGCCGAATCCCGCAGATTGCTCGAAATTGGTAAGTATGTAGCCGAGGGTGCCGGAGAGCATCGCCTCCATCCTGATCACCCGGTCGCCCGATACGATGAGGTCGCCGAGGGTGGAGATGACCGGCAGTCCCGCCCCGACCGTCGTTTCGTAGAGGTAGGCGCTGCCCGATTCGAGGGCGGCGTCCATCAGGGCCTGGTAGGACGCGATGAGCCCGGAGTTGCCCTTCTTGTTCGGCGTGACGACAGCCACCGAAGCCTTGAGGAGGGAGGCGTAGAAGTTGGGCGGCACGGTCGAGGCGGTGCAGTCCGCGAACACGACATTGGGCAGGCTGGCTGCCCTGGTCTTCGCGACGAAGGACTGGAGGTCGGCGGACTCGCCCGAAGCATCGAGCCTTTCGCGCCAGCCCTCGAGGTGGATTCCCTCCTCGTCGAAGAGCATGGTGCGGCTGTTCGAGATGCCGACGACCTTGAGCCTGACCGAGTGGTCGCGGAAGAGGACGGTCTGGCTTCGCCTGAGCTGCTCGAGGAGGGTGCCCCCGACAA
>JBMOIK010000551.1:0-2431 GCA_049317365.1 Rectinemataceae bacterium
CTCGGCGTCCCAGGCCGCCTCCGAAAAGCGGTCGATCTCGCGTGCTTCCGGAAGGACGGTGGCTCCAGCGGCTGGAGGGCCGGACTCGAGGAGGACCACCTCGTAATCGGTCGCCGCCGGGTCGTAGTAAAAGGAAGCGCCGGGATTGCTGGTCTTGTACTCCCCCCGGATCAGGAGGACCGAAGAATCATCGTTGGCCCATACTGCGCGGAGGTCGCGGACTACCGTGACCTGGCCGCAGGAAAGGGCCAGGAGGGCGATCGATGCCACGAGGAGGGCTCGCCGGAGTTCCGGGGAAGGCCAGCTTTTGAAAAGGCCTTTCTTCCCCGGATGGTCGCTGATTCGCCAGACCCTCAGTCCAGGTTCCTGACCAGGGCCCTCTCGATGAGGTGGGACAGGGTCGCTACGGGGTCTTTTTTCTTTCCAAGCAAAATCATTGCCGCAATTATGTAGGGTTTGTAGCCGGCCTCGACGTAGGTGGCGTCCCGGTAGCGGTCGAAGACGGAGGCCGCGACCTCGCCTTGCTTGCAGGACACGTCGGTGATGTCGGCGGGGAGGCAGTGCATATAGAGCGCTTTCCCGTCCTTGGTGAGCTTCATCTTCGCCTCGTCGCATTCCCAATTGGTGAATTTGGCGTTGTTGGCGAGGCAGGCCTTCTCGAGGTCCTTGAGGCCGGCAGCATTCCCCTCGTGGAGGAGGGGGACCCGCTGCTGCATGACGTTGTAGGGAGCCCAGCTCTTCGGATAGACGATGTCCGCGTCCTTGAAGGCCGCTTCCATCGAGTTGACATGTGCGAAGGATCCGCCTGAAGCCGCTGCCTGCTTTTTGGAAAGCGCGACTACGTCCGGGATGAGGTCATAGCCCTCGGGGTGGGCCAGGCTGATGTCCATGCCGAAGCGGCTGGCCAGGCCGATGATGCCCTGGGGCACTGAGAGGGGTTTGCCATAACTGGGAGAATAGGCCCAGGTCATGGCGATTTTTTTCCCCTTGAGTTTGTCGAGGCCACCGAAGTGTCGGGCGAGGTGGAGGATGTCGGCCATGGCCTGGGTCGGGTGGTCGATGTCCGACTGGAGGTTGACGACGGTGGGGCGGTCTGGCAGCACTCCTGCCTTGACTGCCTCATCGAGGGACTTGCCGACCTCGCGCTGGTAGGTGTCGCCTTCGCCCAGGTACATGTCGTCTCGGATGCCGATGGCCTCGGTGAGGAAGGAAATCATCGTAGCGGTCTCGCGGACGGTTTCGCCATGGGCGATCTGGCTCTTGCCCTCGTCGAGGTCCTGGACGTAGAGGCCCAGGAGATCACAGGCCGAGGCGTAGGAAAAGCGTGTGCGGGTGGAGTTGTCGCGGAAGTTGGAGACCGCGATGCCGGAGTCCCAGATCTTCGGCGAGACGTTGGCCTCGCGCATGCCGCGGAGGATGTCCGCTACGAGGAAGGTGGCGTCGAGCTCATCGCGGCTCTTCTCCCAGGTGAGCAGGAAGTCCTTGTGGAACATCCCGATCTTCTTGCCACGGAGCTCGTCGACGAGCTTCCAGACATTCTTCATTTCCATGTGTCCTCCATCGGCGCAGTACGCCGCGGTGCGTTGCGCCGCGGCGCCTGTGGCGCCAAGCAGCACCAATTGGTGCTTTCAGGTGTTTCCCAGCGCCCATGGCGCTAGATTTTGCCCAGTGCGCGCAGCATGCGCTCGGGCGTGAATGGCCATTGCCGGAGCCAGGCTCCGGTTGCGTCATGGATGGCGATCGCGATTGCGGGGGCCGCTCCGTTCAAGGCGATCTCCGAGACGCTCTTGGCCCCGAAGGGGCCTACCTCGTCCTCCACCGGCACGAGTTCGACCACGAAGTCGCGGGGGATCTCGTTGATCGAGGGGATCTTGTAGTCGAGGAAGCGGGGATTAACGCAGCGGCCTTTGTCGTCGTAGAGCATTTCTTCATAGAGGGAATGTCCGACTGCCTTCATCACGCCGCCGAAGATCTGCCCCTTGGCGAGGGCCGGGTTGATGGGTGTACCACAGTCCTGGTAGACGTGGAAGCGCTCGAGCCTCACGTCGCCGGTTCGGGTGTTTACCCGGACCTCGGCGAAGTGAGCGCCATAGGGGAAGGCCGAGTGGAGGGTCTTGAAGCAGCCGTAGCCGGAAAGCTCCCCGAAGCCCTCACCCTGGCCAGACCTGTGGGCGATGTCGCCCAAGGTGAGGCTGCCTTTAGAACCGACGATCTTTCCGCGGTGGACGAGCTTGAGGCCCGACACTGGCTCGCCGAGGATTCCCGCAGCGGCGGCGAGGATCTTTTCGCGCAGGTCCTCGGCGGCCTTGAGCGCGGCGTTGCCTGAAAAGTAGGTGCCCGACGAGGCGTAGGCACCCTTGTCGAAGGGCGTGAGGTCGGTGTCGCCGGATATGACCGTTATGTCTTCCATGTCGAGGCCGAGGATCTCGGC
>JBMOIK010000552.1:0-2425 GCA_049317365.1 Rectinemataceae bacterium
GCCTCAAGTTCGGACCCGAGGCCAAGGCAGCGGGCCTCCTCGCCCCCTACAAGGTCTCCACCTGGGCCAGCATCCCCGACTCCGTCAAGGACAAGGATGGCTACTGGTACGGCGACTACTACGGCGCCCTTGCCTTCGAAGTCAACACCGACATCATCAAGAATGTCCCGAGGACCTGGGCCGATCTTCTCAAGCCTGAGTACAAAGGCCAGTTCGCCCTCGCCGGCGATCCCCGCATCTCCGCCCAGGCTTACATGACCGTCGTGGCTGCCTCCCTGGCCAACGGTGCCAAGAGCCCCTCCGACGTCAGCAAGGGCCTCGAATTCTTTGCCAAGATGAACAAGGTCGGCAATCTCGTTCCCCTCATCGCCGTAGCCGGTACCCTGGCCTCAGGTGAGACTCCGATCACGATCGAGTGGGATTACAATGCCCTGGCCAACAAGGACAGCCTTGACGGCAACCCCAACATCGAAGTCGTCATCCCCCCGACCGGCGTTGTCGCCGGCGTCTACATCCAGGCGATCAGCGCCTACGCTCCCCACCCGAACGCCGCCAAGCTCTGGATGGAGTTCATCTATTCCGACGAAGGCCAGATCATCTGGCTCAAGGGTTACGGGCACCCGGTCCGCTTCAATGACATGGCCAAGCGCAAGGTCATTCCCGCGGACGTAGAAGCCAAGCTCCCTCCCTCCGCAGCCTACGCCAAGGCAGTGTTCCCCTCGCTCGCTGAGCAGACCGCCGCGTCCAAGGCGATCGCAGAGGGCTGGGACAAGATAGTCGGCGCCAACATCCAGAAGAAGTAGGCGACGATCATGGCCGCTCGCATCGAGCGGAGCGTCGGCAAGGATATGCCTGGCGAAGATACGCCTGGCGAAGATACGCCTGGCATGCCCTTGCGCGGCATTTCCTTGCCGCCGGCCCCGGACGCAGGGCAAACGCTCGCCGACGGACCGGGGCTGCATACCCTTGCTCCGCGAAGGAAGCTGTCCTGGGCCTGGCTCGGATTGCTGCCCTTTCTCCTCTTTGCCTTCTTCTTCATGATCCTCCCCGCAAGTTCGATCGTCATCGGTTCCTTCCAGAACGAGGCGGGGTCCTTCACCCTCGACAACCTGGCCAACCTCTTCAAGCCAAGCATCCTCGACTCCTACCTCGTCACCATGAAGGTAAGCGCGACGACCGCCCTCCTGGGCGGAATCCTGGGCCTTCTCATCGCCTACGCGATCTCGATAGGCGGGCTTCCGAAGTCCCTGAAGACCTTCATGTCGACCTTCTCTGGCGTGGCATCCAATTTCGCGGGCGTGCCCCTGGCCTTCGCCTTCATCGCCACCCTCGGCCGCATGGGCTTCCTGACAGTCCTCCTCCGGACCCTCTTCGGCTTCGAGCTCTACAACACGGGCTTCAACCTCTACAGCTTCTGGGGACTCACGCTAACCTACACCTACTTCCAGATCCCCCTCATGATCCTCATAATCGAACCTGCCCTCGAGGGCATGAAGAAGGAATGGAGGGAGGCCACCGAGAGCCTGGGCGCCTCGAGCCTCCAGTACTGGACCCGGGTCGGCATCCCCGTCCTCCTCCCCTCCATCCTCGCGGCCCTCATTCTCCTCTTCGGCAATGCCTTCGGCGCCTACGCGACGGCCTACGCCCTCACCGGTGGCCTCATCAACATCGTGCCGATCCTCATAGGCGCCCAGATCAGGGGCAACGTCCTCCACGATCCGAACCTTGGCTACGCCCTGGCCTTCGGCATGGTTGTCGTGATGACGGTCAGCATCCTCTTCTACTCCTGGCTGCAGAAAATCAGTTCGAGGTGGGTCAAATGAAGCGACGGACCTGGCTTTCCTGGCTCTGGTTCTCCCTGGGGATGATCTACTTCTTCCTTCCCCTCTTCGCGACCTTCCTCTTCTCACTCCGTGGCAAGAAGGGCGTCCTTTCCTTTGTCGCCTACCAGAACGTTTTCAAGGACCCGACCTTCCTCAAGACCTTCGGCTTTTCCCTCGAGATGGCCCTCCTCACCGTCCTCGTCGGGCTCGTTCTCATCGTGCCGACGGCGATCTGGATCCAGCTCAAGGTGCCCAAGGCCAAGGCCCTCTTCGACGTGCTTACCCTCATGCCCTTCGCGGTTCCGCCCATCATCCTGGCCTTCGGGCTTATCAGGACCTACTCCCGGCCACCCCTGGCCCTTGTCTCGACGCCCGCCATCCTCGTCGCAGCCTACGTGGTCATCTCCTTCCCCTACATCTACCGCTCGGTGGATTCGGGGCTCCGCTCGATGGACCTGCGTGGCCTGTCCGAGGCTGCACAAAGCCTGGGCGCGGGCTGGGGAACACTCCTCTTCCGAGTGATCCTTCCGAACCTGCGGACAGCCCTGCTCTCGGCGACCTTCCTCACCCTGGCCATCGTCATCGGCGAACTCACCCTCGCC
>JBMOIK010000553.1:0-2422 GCA_049317365.1 Rectinemataceae bacterium
GCGATCTGGTTGCGTTCCTTGATCATCCGCTGGTACACGCTTTCGGTGAGTTCGTCCGAGTACTTGATCTGGCGCGGGATGATATCAATTACTTCTATTCCGAACTGCGGCATGATCGGCTTCATGCTGGCGAGCATCTCGTTGGACAGGCGCTGGCGGCCCTTCTCGATGCTTTCATGCTGGATATCGCTCTGCATGAGCTGGTCGAGGGCGGCCGAACCTTCGGAGTCGCCCGCCATGAAGCTTTCCTTCGGTGCGGTCTTGGTCAGTTCATTGGTGTTGCGGACAGCCTCGCGCAGGTAGTTGCCCGAGATGACGGTGCGGACGGCGCTGTCGATGACATCGTCGAGCCGACCATATGCGTTGTCGAGGCTGCTTACCGATTCGTAGAACTTCGCTGGATCGATGATTCGCCAGCGCGCGGTCATGTCCACCCAGATGAACTGGTTTTCCTTGGTCTGGATACGCTCGGAGGATCCGTCCCAGGGAAGGATCTTCTTCGGGAACTTGACCACGACGTCGAGGAAGGGGGATCGGAGCTTGAGTCCCGCGTCGGTGCTGCTCCCCACGATCTTGCCGAGCCGGACTACGACCGCCTGCTCGCCCTCGTTGAGCACCCAGAGGGGGCCCATGGCGACAAAGGCCACTGCCAGTACGACGAGGGCAGCAATGATTGCCATTAGTCCCTTTTTCATTGTCCACCCCCCACTGTCCGGTCCATGTTCTTCATCGGCAGGAAATTCGGGAGCGACTTGTCGATGAGGTCGACGTTCTTCGCGTCCTTGAAGACCTCCTCTATCATTTCGTAGTAGAGCCGCTGCCTCGTGACATCCGGCGCCTTCCGGTATTCCTGGAGCACCGAGGCAAAGCGCGCCACGTCGCCCTTGGCCTGGTTGACCCGCTCGGTCGCATAACCCTGGGCAACCTCGGTCATCTGGTCACCCTGGCCCCGGGCCTTGGGAATCTCTGAATTGTAGGCTTCCTTGCCCTCGTTGATGAGGCGGTTCATGTCCTGGATCGCCTTGTTGACGTCCTCGAAAGCCTCCTGGACGCCCTGAGGTGGGGTTATGGTCTGCAGTTGCACCTGCGTTATCTGGATGCCGAGTCCGAAACTCCCGAAGGTCGTGTTCATGTGCCTGACTGCCATATCCTGGATGGCCTGCCGCTCCGGGCCTATGACGCCAAGGATGCTTCTGTCGCCCACGAGCTGGTTGATGACCGATTGCGAGATGTCCCGGATGGTCTTGTGCCGGTCCTCGAGGTTGAAGAGCCAGGCGCGGGGATCGACGATGCGGTACTGGATTATCCATTCAACATCGACGATGTTGAGGTCGCCTGTGAGCATCGTCGACTCGGCAGGGTAGGCCTCCTGTGTGTAGGTTGTCTGCGGCCCTGTCTTGTCGGAGCGGAATCCGAACTGCTCCGTCTGTACAACTTCGGTCTTGACGAGAAAGCTCAGCTGGATGCCGAAGGGGATCTTGTAATGCAATCCCGGTTCGGCCACATAGGTGAACTTCCCGAAGGTCGTCACAACCCCGCGCTCGGTCTGGTCAACAATGAAAAAACTCGTTCCCAGAAATGCGAGGGCTATCACCGCGACCAGCGCGATGACTACGTACGACACCCGGAAGCGCGGCAAGCCGCCTCCTGATTTAGCCACTGAGGCCTCCTTGTATTGATTGAGCCGTCCTTGTCAGGCACGGCTCTGTCTCCTGAATCCAGTGCCAAAATGGAATCGGCACACTCAAGCGCCTTTTTCAGGCCCTCGGCTACGAACAGCGTCTCGGCCATATTTCGAAAATTCCCGGGAAGCGGAGCCCGAATTTCTTCCGGCAGGTCCGGAAAGGGAGGCAGGGCAAATCCCAGAGTGAATGCATGGAGGAAGTAGCCGCCTCCGAGGGTGGGTCCCCCGTATTTCCTGTCCCCTAGCAAGGCGAATCCATGCATGGAAGCCTGTGCCCGTATTTGGTGGGTTCGCCCTGTCGCGATTCGGATCAGTGCGAGACTCGCCTCGGCTGTCGAGATGAGGGGATCCACTCGGGTCACTGCGATTCCAAGGCTCTCTCCACAGATGGCAAGGGCAGATCCCGTAATGCCGGCATGACGATCCCTTGCGAGGGCGTCTTCCCAGATGGCCGCTTCCTCGAGCCGATTGGAAAGGATCGCGAGGTAGGCCTTGCGAAGGCCTCCTCCTGCCAGGAGAGCCGAGAATTCCCTGGCTCCACGCGAGCTCAATGGAAAGGTCATCAAGCCGCTTGTGTTGCGATCGATCCGATGGAGTGGGCCAGGGACAAAGGAGAGGGAGGATTCTGCGCGTGACAGGATCCAGGGCCGTGTCATTTCGTCGAGGCTGCCATCACCGTGGGCCAGCATGCCTGCTGGCTTTGAAAAAAACGCCAGGTGCTCGGTCGCGAGGATGAGG
>JBMOIK010000554.1:0-2385 GCA_049317365.1 Rectinemataceae bacterium
GCCTTCTCAGTGCAGGCACGCGCCGCGAGGGAGAGCTTCAGAAATGTGCTCGATCGGATCGCGTCGAGCGCGGCTACCATCCGCGTGAACGGAAAACGCTGGATCCGGAATGCCTGCCGATCCTTTCTTTCCCTCGAATCCACGGTGAGTGCGGGAAGGACCCGGGCACCGGTCCTTGTCCTGGCCGCAGGGCCGAGCCTTGCCGAGGCTGCTGCCGCGATAGCAGCCAACGCCGAGCGATTCCTCATCATAGCTGTCTCCTCCGCACTCAGCGCCCTCCTCGCACGGGGCATCGAACCGGATATCGTCGTTTCGACAGACCCTGGGTTCTGGAGCCAGGCCCATCTTTCCGGCCTGGGCGGACGTGACATAGTGCGAGCCTCGCCCTTTTCAGCCTGCCCGGTAGGGGCCCTGTCCCGGAGGATCCTCATACTCGACCAAGGTTGGTTTCCGGAGCATGGTCTGTCGGCCCTTATTCCCGGATCCGTGCCGATTCCCGGACACGGCACAGTGGCAGGAAGCGCCTTGTCGCTCGCGGCAAGTCTTTCTGAAGGACCGATCGTCGTGGCGGGTTTTGACTTCGCATCGAACAAAGGCCTCGACCATGCCCCTCCCCACGCCTTCGATGACTTCGTTACCTCAGGCTCCCGGCGCATCCTGCCGATCGAGACACAACGCTGGGACCGACTGCTCTCAGGTCAGCCCTTGACCCTCGGTGAGGGCGGATGGAGGACCAGCCGATCGCTGAAAGTGTATGCCGCTTCGCTGGCTCCAGAGTGGCTGCATGGCAGCACGCGGGGGTCTGGCCCGTCTCTTCCGGGCCTCTTCCGCCTCTGTCCCTCCCCGATGGACCTTCCGGGTTTCGACGCCCTCGAGCCCGGAGACCTTGACAGGATAGCTGCCAAGGACAGGTACCAGATGCATTTCCAGGAGCAGAGTCGACCTCCCCTCCAAGAAAGGAGGCGCCTTCTGGCCGAGGCTGTCGTCTCATGGCGCGCCGCCCTTCCATCTGCGCTTGAGAACCTCCGAGCGGGGAATCCTCCCGATCCAGGCATGGCAGACCTCCTCCGCTCGGTGGACCTACCCTGGTACGCGGCTGTTCGTAGGGCTGTCGTCCTGGGCAGGGATCCCGGCGAGGCCCTCCACCTCCTTGGATCCGAAGCCGGGTCCTTCGTGAAGGATATCGAGGAAAGGTACGTACTATGAACGAACATGTCTTCAACAGGAACCTCCTGGCCCTGTCCGCGAAAAACGAGCGCCTGGGCTCGATACTTTCCTCTGCGCGGCCCGACCCCTGCCTGAGCTTCGAGACCTCCAGAACGGGCCTTCCGGTGCCGCTCTACGAGGCGAAGGGGAGGCGCATCGCCCTCCATTCCCTCATCGATCCGGAACGCGAGGGAGAGCGACTCGCCACGGCCCAGCCGCCTGAGGGTTTTGTCGTCGCCCTCGGACTCGGCGGCGCCTACCAGCTCAGGCCCTATCTCCTGAGTCCCTCGACCAGCGGCGTCCTCCTCATCGAGTATTCAGCGCCCCTGCTCCGCGCAATCCTTGAAAACCTCGACCTTTCCGAGCTCTTCGTCGATCCGCGCGTCTCCATCCTCCTCGACCCGAAACCTGCGGACATAGCCCTGGCCCTCCTCTCAGCCTACATTCCGCCGCTTGCCGGGGACCTCAGGACCCTGCCCCTGGTACCGCGAACCAAGCTCGAGCCGGAGGCCTTCGCACAGGCATCGGATGCGGTGCGGGCAGTCCTCGAAAGGATCTCGGACGATTACAGTGTGCAGGCCTTTTTCGGCCGCATATGGTTCCGCAATGCGATCCGCAACCTCTTTCTCGCCGAAAGGCCGAGCACCCCGATCAAGCCGGCACGGCGGGCGGTGATCACTGCCGCCGGCCCCTCCCTTGAGGCGGGCATCGACGCGCTCCTCGCCGAGCGCAAACTGGGGGCCATGGTCATCGCCACGGACACGAGCCTCCCTGCCCTCCTCGACCGGGGTATCAGGCCCGACGCAGTTGTGTCGATCGATTGCCAGGCTATCAGCTACTACCATTTCATGAAAGGCATACCCGAAGGCATACCCCTGATCCTCGATCTCGCCTCACCGAACCGCCTCGCACGCCTCAGCCCCTCGGTCCGCTTCTTTTCCTCGGGACATCCCCTCTGTGGCTTCATATCCTCCCGCTGGCGGCGCTTTCCAGCCCTCGACACCTCGGGAGGCAATGTATCGCATGCGGCTATATCGCTGGCCGAGGCCCTCGGTGCGGACAGGGCCCTCCTGATAGGCGCGGATTTCTCCTATCCAGACGGCAAGAGCTATGCTCGCGGAACGTATATCTATGACTATTTCGGGAAGGCCCAGGAGCGGCTCGATCCCCTGGAGTCGC
>JBMOIK010000555.1:0-2377 GCA_049317365.1 Rectinemataceae bacterium
GGCCGAGGAGGCCGGCGGCGCGACCCGGTCAGTTGGAGGGCGGCCCTGAGAGGGTCGTCCGGGTGGTGAAGGAGGCCTGGTCTGGTTCGGAGCCCGGCTTCCGGGCCAGCGCTTCCTGCTCCGGATCAAAGAGCCCGGCGAGGTCGAAGAGGAGGGGGAAGTTGCTTGGCACCTTGGTGTTGAGGTACTCCTCGCTGCGGTCGCTCCGGGCCTCTTCGGCGGGGACGCGACCGGCGAGGGCCACCCAGGTGCGGAGCGGAGAAAAGGTCGATTCGCCCCGCTCGAAGCTGAGTTCCTGTCCGCGGAGGATGTCCCTGATCCGTGCGTGAAGGGCGGGGGCGTAGTAGCAGGGATTGAGGAGCTCGTCGAATTGCCAGTCGATCCAGGTCCTCCAGTCGAAGTCGGATGCGCGTTCGAGGGAGCCGTCTTCATCGAAGCTGAAATAGCGCAAAAGCTCCTTGTAGAACTGGTAGCCCTTCCAGTTGGCACGCAGATCCCCGAAGGAAAAGACCCCGTCGATCGCTACGCCGTACCAGCCCCATTCGGTTCCGACTCCGTAGTCGATGGCCGCCTGGTCGTCCCTGCCATGTCGGGAAACGAGCCAGTACTCATAGCCCTGGTCGAAGAAATGGTCGATCTTGTCGGTGCCGGTGAGGACGCCATTGATCTTCATCGCCAGGGCCTCGTTGAAGCCGGGGAGATATACGTCGCGGTAGATATTGTCCCGGAGAGCCAGGAGATAACTGCCCTGGTCGGCGCGGCTTTCCAGCCAGGCCTGGAAGGGGCCGCGGCCGGCCTTGCTGAAGGCTCGCACAAGGGTGAGTTCTGGAGGGACCGCTTCCTCCTCCTGGGGCAGGAAGAGGCGGTTCTCCCGGGCCATGACGTTATGTATCATCAGGGCGAGATAGCCTTCCCGTTCGGAGTCGCCAGGTTTCCGGATCGCGTCCCGGAAGCGGAGGTTGTAGTCCTCCACGGCGAGGTCGAGAAAGGCGTTGGTCTGGGCGTTGACCCTGTCTATTGAGTCAGGCAGGGTCGTTTCGTAGACATCCCTGAGGGTAAACTGGTCACACTCCGTCGCCAGAGCCATGGTGACGACCGGGCCGGACAGGAGCAGAGCAGAGATAAGCCGAAGCCACATCATATGCCCCCTAAATCTAGCGCATCATGCCTTGAATTCCTGCATCACTACAATGCGTCCTTCCTTTCAGTCCGTGAAGAGCTCGACTGGCACGAAACGGTCGACGTCGATGAGGCCGCGGTCGGTGATCTTGAGGCTCGGGATGACCGGCAGGGCCATGAAGGAGAGGGTCATGAGGGGCGAGGGATTGGCAAAGCCCTCACGCCGGAAGAGCTCTTCAAACTCATGGAGTCGCTCGACGACGAAACGCGCGTCGCGGTCGCTCATGAGGCCGGCGATGGGGAGGGGAAGGTCGAGGAGGACCTCGTCGCCTACGGCGAAGACGAGCCCGCCACGGAGCTTGTTGAGGTGCCGCGCCGCCTTGAAGATCGATGCGTCATCGACGCCTGCGATGATCATGTTGTGCGAGTCGTGGCTGATTGTGCATCCCAGGGCACCGCGTTTCATGCCAAAACCCGTGATGAAGCCCTTGCCAATGTTTCCCGACCCGGTATGGCGCTCGATCACGAAGAGCTTCATGAGGTCCCGCCCGGGGTCCGAGACTGCATGGCCGTCCACGATCAGCGGCTCGAGGAGGAGCTCCCCGGTGATGATGGAGTTGGGGCGGGCCTCGATGACGCGGACGCGCCCCCGGCCTGCCTTGAAGGCAGCCGGCAGGGCTATCCTGAAATCCTCCTCGGTGAGCCGCTTGATGTTGACCGAATCGCGGAGGGGAGGGCGCATCGCCTGGGGTTCCTCGAGGAGCGTGCCGTCCAGGGCGACGACCTGGCCCGCTTTCCAGACGATCTTCGCCTCGAAGCGGTCGAGGGACTCGAAGGCGACGAGGTCGGCCTTCCATCCTGGGGCGACGGCGCCCATGCCGGGCAGGCCGAACCAGGTGCCGGGATTGCGGCAGGCGATGCGGAAGGCGTCGATCGGGTCCACTCCGCCAGCGAGGAGGAGGCGGAGGGCGTGGTCCATGTGCCCTTCGTCGACGAGGTCGTCGGGGTGGCGGTCGTCGGAGCAGATGAGGAAGCGGTCGGCGGTGGAGCGCGTGATTGCGGGGATGAGGTTGCAGAGGTCCTTTGCGGTGGAACCCTCCCGCAGCATTATGTACATCCCCTTCGCGAGCTTCTCCCGCGCTTCCGCGGGGGTGGTGCACTCGTGGTCGGAGCCGATGCCGGCAGCGACATAGGCGGAGAGGTCCTTGCCCGCGAGACCGGGTGCGTGGCCGTCGATGGGCTTCCCGGCCTCGCGGAA
>JBMOIK010000556.1:0-2319 GCA_049317365.1 Rectinemataceae bacterium
CCGGAGTTCCCTGAGGATGCGCTTGGGGGCGATCCCTTCGGGGAACTGACCGAGGTAGGCCTTGTTAAGGCGTTGCTTCTTCTGGTCCTCGAGGCCAACCAGGACGGCACTGTAGCCATCCTTCTCGGCGCTCTTCTTGCCGACGACGACATTCGGGGTGAACTCTATCACCGTTACGGGGATGAGTTTTCCGGTGTCGTCGAAGACCTGGGTCATCCCGGTCTTCCGGCCGATCAATCCGATCATGCTCCACTCCTGGTGTTGAACGACCGGGCACGAAGCCCGTCGTTATCTGCCATCGCGAATCCGCCGTGGCGCATTCGCGTGAAGTCCGGGCAAAGCCCGAATTTCCACTACTATTCAACGCAGCATCCGGTAGCCTGCCGGTTCTGGCCCGTGGCCCGAATCCAGCGCGCGACCGGAAGTCGCGATGCTTACTGCTTGATCTCCACGTCCACGCCGGCTGGAAGCTCGAGCTTCATCAGTGCGTCCATGACGTCGGGTGTCGGATCGATGATGTCGATCAGGCGCTTGTGGGTCCGCATCTCAAACTGCTCGCGCGCCTTCTTGTTGACGTGCGGGGAGCGCAGGACGGTGATCTTGTTGATCCTCGTCGGAAGGGGGATGGGGCCTGAAACCTTGGCACCCGCCTTCTGCACCGTCTGAACGATTGATCGTGCGCTGTCGTCGATGAGACGGACATCAAACCCTCTAAGCCTGACTCGAATCCTGTCCTTCATAGGTCCTCCAAAGATCTCTTGCACGGGTCCCGATCGGCCGTACCCGGGAGGGCGCGCCGTTCCTGCCTGTGCTACGGGGCTGGGGAGCCCCGCCGATTTGCCCCGTAGAGATACTTCTCCACCGAGCTAGCAGGTTATAGCAAGGGCAGGGCAGTCGTGGCTATGGGCTGCAGAGAGAAAAAAGTGCCCCTCGGCACCGAATCACGGGGGGAGCCAGGGAAACCCGCCTCAGCAGGGGAGGAATCCGGTTTTATGCGCGCGTCTGGATGCGAAGCAAGCTGTCCCTCGCCCGCGAATCCCATGCCAACAATGAGCCCATCAAGGCAAGTTCGACAGCTGAACCCGCACCGCGCCTCAGGGCTTCGACCGGAACTCCCTCGATGACGAAGGTGAGGGCTACGAAGGCCCAAGTCCAGTGCCAGCCCCGCTTCCGAGGCCCCAGAAAGGATGCCACCCCGAGAAAGCCAATGCCGAGGATGCTCACCAGGGGCGGCCCCTTCCTGGTCAGGGATACATAGCGCTGCACGCCATCCATCACGGCGGGCTCGAGCTGGAGGCCGACGAGCCGCGTCATGATGCCCGCGACCATGAGGGCGAGGCTGGCAACCAGGCCCCAGACCAGGGCTCTTCGACCCTCAGCCCAGGCGGCTCCTCCTGAAGCTGCATGCTCGATCGCAGTCAGGATGATCCAGGGGAGGAAGAGCTGATGGAGCCAGAATCGGGGCAGGCTGAGGGCCAGGAGGAGGGGGCCAGCGCCTATCAGATTGCCGAGCGCAAGGATGAGGTTGTCCCAGAATAGCCCGAAGAGGACGAGGCAGAGGGCGAGCCGACCCAGGCTTCGCCGGGCAAGGAAACGCAGGAACACGGCCACCAGCAGGGCAAGGGCAGCGGTCGCGTAGATGATGTAGAGGATGAAGCTCATGGCTGCAGTGTAGCAAAGGCCTGGACTCGCTAAAAGCTGTCAGGGCCTCTTTGGAGCCCCTGGTCCCTTTTCGAAGTACCAGTCGATGACAGCCCAATGCGCCGGGCTCCCGGTGATTGCCGGATCAAGGAGGGGCCCGATGTCGTGGGAAGGTCCCGCCGCCACCTCCCCGCCGGTAAAGGGCACAGGATCGCGGAGCGTGTACCAGGTTTCTGCGCCGGCGGCATTCAACCCCAGCCTGCGCCTGCCCTCCCAGGGCTGGAAGAGGGACTCTGCGGTGAAGGGATCGAGGAAGACCAGTGTGGGTTTGTCGGTTCTCCCCATCGCCGCCAGGCCGTCGGCCAGGCCCTGGGCGAGCCAGGCACCGGCCGAATGCGCGTAGATAGTACGTTCTCCCGGGCCAAGGATGCGGGCCAGGCGGAGGCCGAGCCCGTAGCCCTTCGCCGGTGCGGCCATCCGGTCGCGGGCGAGTTTTTCCCAGTCGAGGGCAAAGCCGCCACGGGTTCCAGCGAGCGAGTCGGCCCAGCGTGCAGGTCCGTCGCCCGCGCCGTGGATGTACAGGACTGGGGCTGAGCCGGCTTCCGTGTTGCGCGAAAGGAATTCCTCGATGGCGCCCTCGCCGGGGAGGGAGGCGCAGGAAGACAGGAGGGCCAGGAC
>JBMOIK010000557.1:0-2372 GCA_049317365.1 Rectinemataceae bacterium
CAAGGCGAATATCGGAGGAAAAAGCCCTGACCGCGGCCTCCGCGCCGAAGAATGGTTTGTGGTCCGCAATGCCCGCATGCCCTCGGTCCTTGTCGAAATGGGCTTTGTAACCAACCCAGATGAAGCGCGCCTGCTGGCTGGAGACGATTACTTGAAGAAGGTTGCCGACAGCGTCTATACTGGCATTTCAGGGTTCGTGACCGATTTCGAGAACCTGAAAGGCCCACGCGACCAATGAAGGGTTTTTTTTCCAGAGTACCTGCCGCCATTGGCTCCCTCGCCACCTTTGTTTCGGTGCTGGTCACGGCTCTGGCACGGTGGCTTGCCCCTCCCCGTCACTTCCTTCCCACCTTACTCGGCCTGTGCTTCGTGTTTTCGCTCGCGTCCTGGTCACTTGGTGACAGGAGGACACCCTTTGTCCTTTATTTCCCGACACTCGATGGGTCAGCAGATCGTGGCGAGCGCCGCGACATCCCCTGGAAATCCGATGCTGAATCTCAGGCCGAAGCCATCGCTTCCGAGTTCCTGCTCGGACCCTTCGATCCCGGACTCCGGCCCGCGCTTCCTGTGGGTTTGAGGCTCGCTTCGGTTCTGTTTCGCGATGGTTTGCTTGTCGTGGATCTCGGGGAGGAAGCAGCCCTTGCCCCAGAGGAAGAGCTCGTCCGGGCCATTTCCAACCTGCGCCACACCCTGTCGCTCAGTGTCCACAGCGCGAAGCACATCATCATAACTGTTGGCGGATATGAGCCATGGCGCAAAGATTTGAGCGACATTGG
Organism: Rectinemataceae bacterium; assembly: GCA_049317365.1. Lineage (GTDB taxonomy): Bacteria > Spirochaetota > Spirochaetia > Treponematales > Rectinemataceae > CAIJMU01. The sequence goes on from JBMOIK010000557.1 coordinate 777, forward strand.
CATAAAGTCGGGGAAAATGCAGTGAAAAGAATTGACAAAGGATTGGCGAAGCGTATACTTCTGAATCAATTACGAGAATCCGAGACCTATGCTTGTACGAAAGGAGTTATAGCAATGAGAAGGCAGTTTACCGCAATCGCCTGTGCTCTTCTCTTCGTGGGCGGCGGAGCCTTGTCCGCCGACGAGGCCGTCCTCATGGATTTCAGCCTTCTCAAGGCAGATATCCTCCCGAATGCTTCCAACCAGGGCAAGATGACCGAGAACAGGGCCACAATGATGGACTTCTCGGGCACAGCCGGGCCGAACTACACGCCTGAACAGAAGCAGCAGATGCACATTTCCCTCGCGATCACCAACTGGGATGTCGTGCTCTCCTCGTCTTCCAGGAGCCTGATGAACCAGGATCTCTCCAAGACAGCTGAAACTGCGGTTTCTGCCACAGGGAGCCAGTTCGCCGGCAAGACAGTGTTCGGAGTGCGCATCCACTTCCCCAACGAGCCCTTCGCCAGCTGGGCCAGGATCACGCCTCCCTTCAAGGTTCCTGCCTTCGAGCCGAAGTCGACCATCGATGACAACGGTGTGATCACTGCTGCCGAAGCGGCCCAGGGTGTCGATCCGGTCAATGCCCGGCTGACCCGCTTCGAAGGTGTCTACGATCCCGCCACGAAGGTCACCACTGCCCTCGGCATTGTGAAGAACGTCGGGACCATCAAGTCGGTCGCAGTCAATGTCCGCGGCCTGCAATTCCCGAACGGACTCTACGCCGTGCTCCGCGACGACAACAACGACGAGCGTACGATATTCCTCGGATACCTGAACTTCGACGGATGGAAAGAACTCCGCTGGGACAACCCCCAGTATGTGACTGAAGTCCGAAACCGCGAGCTTCGTCTCAATCCCCTCTATCCGAACAATGTTCCGTATGTCCGCTTTGACGGCTTCTTGATTACGCGCGACGCTTCGAGCGTCGGTGGAGACTTCATCGCCTACTTCAAGGATGTGAAGATACTCTATGACCGCGCCGTCCTCGACCCGGTGCGTGATGTCGACGACGAATCCGTATGGGGCATCGTCACCAAGCGCGAGACCGATCGCAAGACCCTTGAGTCCGTTCGCTTCGGCGAGGATCAGGTTCAGCTCTATCTCGATCGCCTGCGCCAGGAAAACAAGGAAAAGTTCACTCCCTGACAGGGGTCACTGTGATCAGAGAGCCGGGGCTTGTGCCCCGGCTTTTTTTTCCCGTTTTCCGAAAAGGGCGGATACAATCCTTTCATGGATAGCAGCGATCACATCGAGGCGATACCGGACCGGAGGCTACTCGAAGCGGAATACGCCGAACAGGAGGAAGCCTACCAGGCGCTCCTTTCCAGTCTTGAACGGCGCATTCGTGCCTCTTTTAGCCACGCTGGCATCAAGCCAACCATCAAGGGACGGGTCAAGAGTTTTGACAGCCTGTACAAAAAGCGGCTTCGCCTGCTCCGCAACAGCCGCGAGTCGGGTTTTGACCTGCCATCCCTCGGTGACATCGTTGGACTCAGGATTGTCTGTCCCTTCCTCGGGGACCTCGAACTTGTCGAAAGGATTCTCCGGAGTGAT
>JBMOIK010000558.1:0-2353 GCA_049317365.1 Rectinemataceae bacterium
TGAAGCCCGCTGCGGTTCCCCAGTTCTGCGGCGCCTGGGCCATGTTGGAGGGGTCCCAGAAGAGCTTGTACTGAAGCCCCTTCACGATGGTGGTTCCGCCGTAGACGATGTCAGCCTGCGTATAGGGAAGGGTCACGGCCGCGTCGGCGAAGCCTCGAATCGCGAAAACGGGATTCGAGGGAATGATCGGGAGGTCGAGGTCGACTCCGCCAGAAACGAACATCGGATCGCCATACTTGTCGCGGTTGCTGCGGTCGATGATGGCACCGCTGGCGTCGACCGTGTCAAGGACAGAACCCGGACTCGTGTCCACGGCCGCATCGAGCCCGATGGCTACAGGAAAGGCTTTGATGGGCCGCACATAGAGGCGTCCGCCGAAGATGTAAGGATCTGCCAGGTCATTGACGAGGGCTTCGAAGCCGAAGCCGCCGAGATCGAACCCAAGGTTGAATCCGACCCGCCGCACTGCCGGGAAATCCTTGGAATTGTCATAATTGCGCATGATCAGGCCGTGGCCGATGGTCAGGCTGTTGAGGCTGCCGATCTTGAGGAAGAAGGGATCGGCAAGCTGTTGTCCGACTTCAAGGAATTTGACCTTGAGGGCCAGATCCGAGGCGGCGTCGAGGGCGGCAGCGAGCGGATCGACTGTATAGAGGGGCTTGCCTGTAGCCGTATCCGTCTGCATCCCGAAGGACCATTCGTCGTTTCCGCCGGGATGGTACCAGTCCTTGGGGTTGAAAAGATCGCTCCGGTAGATTATGGGAAGATAGAGTCCGAACTTGAGGCTGCCGAAGTCGAAGTTAGGCTGGATGATGGCCTTGGAGTAGGTTGTGCCCTGTATCGTCACCGAACCGAGCTCGAAACCCAGGATTTCCTGAAGCCATTTCACGATGCCGCTCGTCGCTTCTTCCTTGGCCGATTTACCATCGGCTGCAGCAGCCGCTGCGTCCTCGGTCGCAGCAGGAGTGGCGTCTGCGGCGCCCGGAACAGCGACGGCCAGCGCTTCGGCCTTTGCCGTTTCCTGGACTACAGGGTCGGGAGCCGCTTGATGCTCAGCCTCGATCTTCTGGAACTCCGGGTTTTCGAAGGCCATGTCCGAGAAGTCGCTGTCGTACTGAGAAGCAGGGTAGGAGAAGGTGGCAAAGGAAGCAGCCATCGCATCAGCTGCCATGCCCGAGTTGACGGGAAGGGGCTTGCCCATGGGATTGCCGTCGGGACCGACCTTGTCGAACTCGACGCTGCCCTTCTTGACTGCCACAAGTTCCTTGATCGGAATCCCGTTGGCACCGATGTCGATCTGGACGACGAAGTCCGTTCCACGCACGCCACACACCGCAGTGTTTGTGCTGACGGTGATATTGCTGCCCTTCGCCGCGATCGTCTTGACCTTGCCGGCTGCGACCTTGAAGGCGTTTTTCTCTCCTGCCTGTGTCGCAAGTCCCTTGACCGTGAAGGTCGCGCCTTTTCCGATTTTCACGATCGAGCCGTTGGGCGAAAGCTTGCACTCGGCTGTGGTGTCCTTGCCGGTGATGATGGTGGAACCGGTGGCGATGGTGTCACCTTCCCCAATGCCATCGGGATACGAGAGGCTGCTGCCGTCGGCTGCCTTGACGACGAGGTCCTTGCCGCCAACGAACTCAAGGGTGAATTTCTGGCCGCCAGCGCTAGCTGAACCCGTCTGCGCCATCGTGGCCAGGGGGAGGGCTGTCAGCAGTGCCAATATGATGAAGATTCGTTTCATTGAGATTCCTCCTCCTGACGTCAGAACTTGATCGCGGCCTGGATGCTCGAGCTGACCTTCCAGTCTGTCTCTTCCGGAGTTCCATTCTCATCCACCCACTTGGCGTTGTACATGAGCGTCAGCACCGATCCGCCCGTCTTGTAATTGATGTTCATTCCAGCGATGGCATCGGTCGGGTCTACCAGGTCCTGGAAGAATCCCTTCACCTTGCCAATGTAGTATTTCTCGTAGGTTGCATCCGCGTAGACGCCGGGGAGGAGCCCGTCTGCCAGGCGTGCGACACCACGGAGGTGGGGCCAGGCAGCCTGGGCCTGTGGATTTGCAGCAGCAGCGTCACCGCTGAAGGGGCCATCGATCGAGACATTGGCCCCGAGCTTGTCGCCGAGGAGATTCGTTCCGATGGAGGCCAGCCAGCCCAGGACGCTTTTTTCGCTGGCAAGGGCTACAGAACTTACGGCAATGGCTTTTTTCTCGCGGTTGAGGTCGTAGTTGGCATCGAAGTAGGTGGGGATGAATCCCGGGCTGAGGATACGGAGCTGGGTCCCGTAGCTGAATATGCCCAGGAGTGTTCCCCCCGCGCCGATCATGAAGCCCGTGCGGCTCTTGGGTTCG
>JBMOIK010000559.1:0-2331 GCA_049317365.1 Rectinemataceae bacterium
AGGTTCCTGCCCTTGAACCTGAAGCGCGATATCCCGTAGGCGGCCATCGCGGCGATGATGATCGAGGCTGCCGTCGACAGGAGGCCGACCTCGACCGAGGTCCACAAGGACTTGACGAAGCCGGGACGGGCGAGAACCAGTTCGTAGCTCCGGAGCGAGAGCTGGGAGAATTCGAAGGGCTTGGCCGAAAGGATGATGACGTCCCTCCGGAAGCCGTTCAAGAGGGTGATCCCAATCGGGAAAAGCTCCACAATCAGCACCAGGAAGGCCGCTACGGCGATCAAGATATTCACAATTGGACGGTTTCGCTTCATCAGTTGCCGGCCTTCCGCTCGAGTTCTTCGAGGCTCATGTTGCGGCGCACGAGGGTGAGGGCGAAGACCACGGACAGGACGAGGAGGAAGATGGCCATCGCGCTGGCCATACCGACCTTCATGTAGGTGAAGGCCTGCTTGTTGGCGTAGAGCGAGAACAGGAGGGTCGCCGTCCCGGGTCCGCCCTCGGTCATGGCGAAGACCTCGCTGAAGATGCGGAGGGCGTCGATGAGGCGGAGGAGGAGGGCTGTCATGATGGTCGGCGTGAGCAGCGGCGTGATGATGATCCTCACCCGCTGCCAGTAGCGCGCCCCGTCGATCTCGGCGGCCTCGAGGAGTTCGCCTGGAATGTTGGTGAGGCCGGCGTAGATGAGCATGAACATGAAGGGCCACATGCGCCAGATGTCCTGGAGGATGACTGCCGCGTAGGCCCAGCCCGGCGTGCCAAGCCAGGAGGTTTCCGGAACGCCCAGGGCCACGAGAACCTGCGCGAGGGGACCGTAGCGTGGCTGGAGCATGAAGCGCCAGATGATTCCGGAGAGGACAGGCAGGAAAAACACAGGAAGGAGGAGGAGGGTCCGTATGAAGCCCGCGCCGAAGAATTCACGGTTGAGGAGGAGGGCCGCTGCATAGCCGAGGACCAGTTCGATGGGCAGCGCGATGAAGACAAAGCCCAGCTGGAGCCTGAGCGAGTTCCAGAATTCACTGTCGGTGAAAAGGCTCAGGTAGTTTCCCGCGCCGACAAAGACCCTGGGGCCGAGTCCCTCCGAGAGGGGCCAGCTCCAGGTGGACACATAAAAGGAAAACAGTATTGGGAATATCAGTACAGCGAAGACCACCAGGAGGGCAGGAGCGAGAAAGAGAAGGGGCGCCCCCCCCCTCCCCGACCGCTTCGCGCGTGTCGGGGAAGGCGTAGCGCCCCCTGTCCTGTCTTTCCCGCTTCTGCCGCTAGTAGCCGGCTTTGGAGAGGACATCGTTTGTCTCTTTCACGATGGCCTTTACGGCATCAGCGGTAGGCAGCTGGCCGGTAATTCCCTGTATCCAGTACTTCTTCACGATGTCCTGGACCTGGGCCACTTCCTTGAACCTCGGGCGGGCCACGGCGTACTTCATGGAATCGGCGATGGCGGCGAGCCAGGGCATCTTCTTGGCATACTGGGGATCGGTGAGGACATCGGCGCGGGCCGGAATGGCGTTGCCTTCGACGACCTTCTGGGCAATGGCCTTGGAGGTCCACCAGTAGGCGAACTCGGCGCCGCCTGCCTTGTTCTTGGCTGCGACGGGTATTCCGACAGCCCAGGCGCCGCGGACAGCCACGCGCTTGGACGGTCCTCCGGGGGGTGCGGAGTAATAGATCTGGCCGGAGACGAGGGAGGTGTCGGGGTTCTCATAGCTGGCGATATAGGAAGGCCAGTGGAACTGGGTCCATGCGCCCTTGGGATCGGCGGTGAAGGAAGCGACGCGCTCGTTGTGTGCCCAGGTCTCGGAGCCCTTGGGGGACATGCTCATGAGCCTCTTGTAGAACTCCATTCCAGTGACAGCCTTGGTTTCGTCAAGGACAACCTTGGGCTTGCCGTTGACCCAGTTGATGAAACTGGTGCCGAAGGACTCCCACATGTAGATGGCTTCGGCATGGACGCCGGCAGCGCCGCCGTTGAAGGGACCAAAGCCGCCGACGCCGAGGGCGCTGAAGAAGCTGACCTCGTCATCGAGCTGCTTGAAGGTAACCGGAACCACGAGTTCGTAGCCGTACTTGGCCTTGAAATCCTTCTTGTACTGCGGGTTGTCGATCAGGTCCTTCTTGGTGAACCACACGTAGATGTTGCCGTTGATCGGGAAGGCAATGACCTTACCGTCCCAGGTGCCGACGTCGAGCATGGCCGGGGTCACGCTGTCCTTCGGGGTCTTCTTGAAGACCTTGCCATCGGGAAGGCTGTCCCAGGTTGACATGAGGCTGGCGAAGACGGGGATGTTGCCCTCGTCAAGCGGCACTACATCGTAATCGCTCGAAGTGCTG
>JBMOIK010000560.1:0-2325 GCA_049317365.1 Rectinemataceae bacterium
TGAAGGCTCAAAATACCAAAGATGCTGAAAGTGAGCTCATTTCCAAGCTTCTTGCCAGTGGTCCCGATTGGTTTTTCGTAACGGGCACGAAACCTGACGGCACACGAGTTGGCTTTGCATCTGACATCTTCAGGCAAGAACATGCTAACCCAGAAGAAGACATCGCTGCCTTTGCCCTTTTTGACATTGAGTCTTGCATCAAAGGATGGTTTCTTTCGAATGCATGGCGAGCCCATGACTTGGCCAATTCGGCAGCGCACGGCATCGCAGATTGGAATATTCTTACCGCTGCGGCTTGTTCTCGAGCGCTTCTTGAAGGAATCGCGGCATTTGTCATAGAGGGAGAGGACCTTGTTTCAGAGTGGTCTAGCTTTGCCCGGAAGGGGCGTCCATCACTCAGCGGGGTTTCTGCCTTCAGAGATACCATCAGCAAACGTCTTTTGCAGGCTCAGTTAGGCTCAAGGCTCGGAGAGCGGGGGAAAAATCCAGCCTCGAAAATCAAACGCACGAATGTGCTTTCACTCTTGGAAAAGCTCGAGAAGGTTATCGGAGTTGATATTTGGACCCCGTATGAGTGGTTGTGCGACGCGGTCCATCCCTCCTTTGGTTTTGGGACAGTATATGTTGCTACCCAGGGCTTGCACGAAACAGGCGCCATAATTGCGACTGATTTGGCTCATTACGTTGACAAGGCAAAGGTTAGAATGCCCAAGATAGAACCAACCGTGGCATTGGCCGTTTGTGATGCGATGCGTGTTTCCATACAGGCATTTTTGGCAGAGGTTCCTAGAATTAAGTGGCTGCTGGCAGATATAGCTTTGGTGGCTTTGGCTGGGCACGCCTCACTTCACGAAGAAATATACGGATCATTTTCGGCGACCCCGGGCAGCATTTGCCCGTGCGGATCGGGCAATAGTCGCCTCCAATGTCATCATGGATGGGGGAGCGCAGAAGCCTCACCGCCTGAGTTCAAGTTGAAGAATGAGAACAGGTAGGAATGCGAGTCCTCAGCTATGCTCATTTACTATGGGCATGAGGCAATTGGCTATCGAGGCCATCAAATTCCGGATAGAACAGGCCCGGATCACAGAAGAGGACCTTTTCCCCTGCATAGGTTCACGGGTAATGCTATCCGAAGTACTCGAAATGAAGCGGCCGCTGACCGTCGAAATGGCGCGATCCCTGGCTGACACATTCGGCATGGCTTATGACGTACTGATTCAGAAAGAAGAGGATTTCGAAATCAAAGGAATCGCAGATAAACGGATACACAGGGAAAGATTGCCCAAGGTATGATGAAAGTGCAGGCTTGCAGCGAAGGAGGAGGACAGCAATGATCCAAGCACGGAGCATCTCAAACCAAGAACACGATTCATCTGATCTCGATCCAGTCATAGCCTCCATCGTTCGATACGCGAAACCCTCCCGAATACTCCTCTTCGGCTCACGGGCGAGGAAGGAGGCTCGGATAGATAGCGATATCGACCTTTGCGTGCTTTTCGACCGCCTGCCCAAGCGAAAGCTCGAGGTGCTCCAGGACCTGTATCGCAAATTCTATGACATCGATATCGGAGCGGTTGACCTTGTCGTCTATGAAGAGAGAGCCTTCAAGGAGCGAGCGGAGGTTGGGAATTCCTTCGAGGCCCATATTTCGGAAGAAGGAGTCGCCCTCTATGGCCCGGCCTGAATATGTGGAGTGGCTCCGTTTCGCCCGAGACGATCTCGAGGCCGCGGAATTCCTTCTTAGCATGAAGCCAAGAAAGATCGAAATCATCTGCTACCATTGCCAGCAATGCGCGGAGAAGGCTTTAAAGGCTGTGCTTGCGCTCTTCGATGAAGAAATACCGAGATCCCACGATTTGCGCTTGCTCATGAAGCAATGCCAACTGCGGGTTCCTGCGCTTGATCGATTGATCGATGTGCTCCCGAGTTTGCAGCCTTTCGCTGTCGCAGTGCGATATCCGCATGAGCCAGAGGCTTTTGACGGCGATGAAATCAAGGCTATCGAAAATGCCAAGCGGGTACTAAGCACCGTGGCGGAGAGCTGCGCGACCTTGAAGAATGCATGAATAGCGCTACTTACCTATATTGTGCCGTTCCCACAAGTTCCCCAGCAAGTTCACCAACAGGTTCCCCGACCGGTTCCCCGACCGGTTCCCCAAGAAGTTCCCAGAAAAGTTCCCAGAAAAGTTCACCCCAAAGTTCCCAGAAAACTATGACAATGGAACTGGATGGTATTTGGGGGTCATTCAATTGAAGGCACCTACCCATGACCGCTGCGAACGCTGCGGCTCCATGTTGGATACCCCGATGAACAACCTTTTC
>JBMOIK010000561.1:0-2307 GCA_049317365.1 Rectinemataceae bacterium
AGGCGTGTTCCGGCTTCCCGAGGACCTCGAATCCCCCACCGTCGGCGTCGGCCATACCTTCACGGCGATCGTCAGCGGCATCCCGGCGCCGTTGGAGTTGTAGCCCTTCTCCTTCAGCCGCTCGGCGCGCGCCATCCAGGATTCCGGAGATTCCGATAGATTCGTGACGCTCGCCGCCGGGGTAGGCCACAATCCAGATTCGCTCTCGGCGGTGCGGGGCTCCGATGTCAGACGCTCGAATATCCGCCCATTCAGCATCGTACCCGACTTCGGCAAGCGATCCAAGGACGGAATCAAGTCCTCGAAAAGCGAGGGCTCCGACGTTTTCCATGATCGCGACTGCCGGTCGAAGATCGCGTATAAGGCGCCAATACTCCCACCAAAGACCTGATCGCTCTCCCGCAAGCCCCGCCCCCTTTCCGGCGATGGAGATGTCCTGGCAAGGGAATCCCCCGGTAAGCACCCACTCATTTCCAAATTCACGCGATAACTCCTCTGTGGCGATTCCCTGAATCCCCCCAAGCGCCCGCGCCTCCGGGAACCGGCGGCCGTACAGATCGACGCACCATGGATCGATTTCCGAGAAGAAGTGCCGGTCGAACCGGGCTCCGGCCCAGTAGGCGCCAAGCGCGAATCCCCCGATCCCCGAGAACAGGTCAACGTAGTTCACTGCTTTGCCATCCCTTCGGTCAATTTCTCCCAGACCTCGGGCTGAGCCTTTTCGAAGACCTCCTCGCTCGAAAAGATGATCATCTTCTTGCCACATGGGCATCCGAGTTCAAGGCGTCGAATCTTCTCCACTCCCCAGAGGGCCGCGAGGATGGTCCGACCGTCTTCTAGCCTATTCAGCCGTGAAATCCGGCCACAAACCGGGCAGATCATCCAGAGATCGCGCTGCCGGGAGAATGCGGGCTCCGTCGCGGGTATCCGCCGTATCTCGAATCCGAAAATCCTCATGAGACTTGCTCGAATGGAGCCAGCCTGGCCACCCATGCCCGAACCTCGCACAGGTCGAAAACCGGGATTCCCATCCCCCGCGCGAAGTCCGCCTCGATGCGAGCCCCCTTGCTGCTGGCCGATCCGGGCAGGGAGACAAGGGTATCAGCCCCCCTGAGAAGGTTCAGGTCGAAAAGTATGCAGTCTTCCCATTCCCAGAGGGCCATACACGAAAAGGCCGCCGGATTGATGACCTCGACGCCGGGACCAAGGTGGCGAAGGTAGTCTTCGGCCTGAAAGAACCGATCGCGGTAGTCGGGAACGCCGGTGATAGGCCCTGAAAGATAGAGCTTCATTCTCAACGATCCCCTTTCTGCGCATAAAAGATGAGCCATAGGGGCGAATGCTCCCCCGGATTGAGCTGGCGCTCGAATCGCGTGCCTAAGAGCCAGTACCATGCGACGCCGCAGTATTTATGCAGCTCCCACGACCAGGGGCCAAATCCGCCCCGCCTGTCGGGGCCGCACAGGTAGGCAGTCCCGCCTTCGAAATCGATACGCTGACAGCTCATAGCGCTTCAGGCGACAAGGGCCAAGGCCAATGTGAAGACGACGCCACGACAGAAAACCTCCCCGTCTTCCATGATGTCGAAGGTTTCATGCGTGATTCGAGTCTGAATCTCCCAGCTCGCCCAAATCTCGCCGTCGGCTCCACGCGGGCTCCAGATGGCCCGGACCTTCGGCATATTCGACACCTGCATGGAGTTGTATTTCAATACCTCGCGATTCTCGTCCTCGTTGTAGAGCTTGCCGTCGGGGGTGATCTTGACTTCGGTCCCGTCCCAGGCCCCGTCCTCCTCGTTTATGGCCCCCGCGAACTCGATGAGGTCGTCTGACATCCCGTAGACGATCACGACGCCATCCTTGGCGGCCTCAGCCTGCCAGCTTTCGACCTCGTGCGCCGGGTACTCGATGCCGTTCAGCCTCGCGGCCCATTCCTTCGTCGTCATGGTTTCGCTCCTTTTTCCTTTCGCCCATCTTCCATCCCGGACTCATAGCCGGAGTGGTAGGCAGCCGCGAGGGCCACCTCGTTGAATAGTCGCTTAGCGCGGGGCTTCGGCTTCGCCCCCTCGACACCGCAGTCGGCTCGGCATTGGCGATTGTGCTCCAGCGCAGCCATAAGCCCGTATTCGTCCCAACATTGCTTGCACATGTCGGTCTGCGAGAAGGGATACTCGCTATTCGGATCGTCCGTGGCGATCGCGATGCTGATGAAAAGGGTATGCTCTCGGGTCGTGCCGCAGAAGTTGCAGACGGTACGCCGCCAGCCGTTCGGCTCACTGATCGCCATGAATCTTCCCCTCCGCGCCCT
>JBMOIK010000562.1:0-2292 GCA_049317365.1 Rectinemataceae bacterium
AAGCCCATCCCTTCATACCAGGTCTATCGAGGCACGGTATTCGAACTGTTCGACCAGGCCGTGGACTTCGTCATGTCCAAGATCGATCGCAGGGTCGGAACCCGCGCACTCGGCCCGCAGGCACCCGTCGAATACGAGCTGCCGCGCGAGGCGGTGGCCGAAGCCATCGTCAACGCCGTCGCCCACCGCGACTACACCAGCAACGCCAGCGTGCAAGTCATGCTTTTCGCCGATCGGCTGGAAGTATGGAATCCCGGCGAACTGCCACCACCGTTGACCATCGACCAGCTTTCGCTGCCCCACGCCTCCATCCCCCGCAATCCCCTCATCGCCGAGCCCTTGTTCCTTGCGCACTATGCGGAGAAGGCTGGCAGCGGCATCCTCGACATGATAGCCCTCTGCCAGCATGCTGGCCTGCCCCGGCCGGAGTTTCGTCAGGAAGGAGGGCAGTTCATCCAGGCGATCTGGCGACCGAAACGTGTCGAAGAACCGCTGATCGAGGCCCATGACGAGGCCCATGAAGCCCATGACGAGGCCCATGATCCAATCAGCTTGCCGGAGCAGCTGATTTTGTCCGCGTGCCTTGAAGGACCTCGGAGTGCGCCAGAACTCTTGAATATGCTTGGCTATGTATCTCGTACCGGAAACTTCAAGCGCAGTTTGAAAAAGCTGATCGGCGCGGATTTGCTGCAGATGAGCATACCAGACAGCCCTCGCAGCAAAAAACAGAAGTACCGCCTCACCGACAAAGGCCGCTCTTGGCTTGCAGCCAATTCTGGCAAAGGAATCCAGCCATGATCGCCGACCTCAAGCCCTATCCGGAGTACAAGGAGTCGGGATCGAAGTGGCTAGGGAGTGTCCCTATGCATTGGGAAGTACGCAAACTCCGCACTCTGATTCGCTCACGAAACGAGCGGAACCGCATCGATCTCCCGCTCCTTTCAGTTGCTCGGGAGAAGGGCGTATTTGTACGCTCCATGACTGACGCCGAAGAGAACCACAATGTCATTCCAGAGGATCTGAGCAACTACAAAGTCGCTCGTTCCGGCAACCTCGTCATCAACAAGATGAAGGCATGGCAGGGTTCGATGGGTATCGCGCCTACCGACGGCATCGTGAGCCCTGCATACTTCGTCTACGACTTCAAGATTGCAGACCGTGCTTTCGGCCAAACTCTACTACGAAGCAAGCCATATGTAGCTCATTTCGGGCAGGCCTCTGACGGTGTCCGGGTTGGTCAGTGGGATTTGACAATTTCAGGCATGCGTCAGATCCCAGTGTTAGTCCCCCCACCCTCCGAACAAGCCGCTATCGTCCGCTTCCTCGACTGGGCCTCTGGCCGCCTCGACCGTGCCATCCGGGCGAAGCGGAAGGTGATCGCCCTCCTTAACGAGCAGAAGCAGGCCATCATCCACCGCGCCGTCACGCGCGGCCTCGACCCCACCGTCGCGCTCAAGCCCTCGGGCATCCCTTGGCTTGGGGATATTCCGGAGCATTGGGATGTGGTGCCAATGAAGGGCGTTTGCTCGATTCAGTCCGGCATCACCCTCGGCAAAGACTACGCGGGTCAAGTGCTGAGGGAGTATCCCTATCTCCGCGTTGCGAATGTGCAGGCAGGTTACGTGAACTTGTCAGTTGTGAAGACGATTCGTGTCACCAGAGTTGAAGCCGATCGCTGTCTGCTCCAACGCGGCGATGTCCTGATGACTGAAGGTGGCGACCTCGACAAACTCGGTCGTGGCTGCGTGTGGGATGACCAAGTCTCGCCATGTCTACATCAGAACCATGTATTCGCGGTTCGGCCTAATCAGAAACGCCTTGAACCGCGATTCTTTTCAGCACTCATGGGGACTAGCTATGCCCGTGCTTACTTTCAATCGACAGCCAAGCAAACAACGAACCTCGCTGCGACGAATAAAACCAAGCTAGGTATGTTCAAAGTATTGCTTCCACGAGTATCTGAGCAGAACCAAATCCTCGCAAGACTCGACGAAGAATTGCAGCCGGTGAACACCGCCATCTCCCGCCTCACCCGCGAGATCGACCTCCTCCGCGAATACCGTACCCGCCTCGTCGCCGATGTAGTGACCGGCAAGCTCGATGTCCGTGAGGCAGTGTCGGAGCTTCCCGAGGAAGCCGTAGCGGACGATGCTGATGATGATGAGGTTTCCGACAGCATGGAGGATGTGGATGGAAATGAGCCGGAAAGCGACTAAGCTAAAGGGGGAGGCTCAATGGCTTTGACTACTGCCGAGTTTGCCGCGATCCTCGAAGATCACAGCAAGCGCATCG
>JBMOIK010000563.1:0-2290 GCA_049317365.1 Rectinemataceae bacterium
AGATGATGCCGAAGACTGGCGACCCGCGCGGCTGGGTGTTCATGCTGTCCACGACCTTGAACACGAATTTCCGTGCCTCGTCCTTCAGGGCCTGCGGGAGTTCGCTGCGGGTGGACAGGGCAACCGACAGGTAGTCCTGGAGGGGGAAGCCGAAGGCATCAGAGCCATAGAGGACGAGGTCCATGGGATTGGATGGCCACTCGGCTTTCAGATGCTCGAGGTAGTCCTGGGTGCCGGTGGCTTCATAGAGGTTGGCTGCCGCGAAGATGAGCTGGCTTGAATAGGGATGCTTTCCGAGGCGCCATGCCCCGCCGTTCAGTGCGACGTCGTCATACCACCAACCATTGTCATATTCGTGGGTGGAGTAGGCGGTCCAGGCAAGCTGGGCGGCTTTGAGGTAATTGCCGGCGCGGTCGGGGCGAGATCCCCTGCTGTACTTGATGACCAATGGATCGGTGGCAGCCATCGCCAGGGCGCCGGCCACGGCGAGGGTAGCGCTCTTGAAGTGACCGTACTGCCCGTCGTACCAGATCCTCCCGCTCTGGCCCTCGGGGGGGCTTCCTTTCTCGAAGTTGCCCTTCGCGGGCTTGATCCAGGCTGTCATCGCGCCTTCACCGTGCGTGTTGGCCACCATCCTGTAGAGCTCGTCGAGCTCATAGAAGGCCTCGTCGAGGAAGTCCGGGATGCCGTTGCCCGATTCGGGGATCTGGAGGGATTCGCCGAGGGCCTCGACCTTCTCGGGAAAGAGACGCGATGCAACTAGATAGTACGAAGAAGCCAGGGCCATGTTGAGGGGGATCTTCTCGCGGTCGCCTGCGTCCATGTGCCCGCCCGCGAGGTCGATCTTCAGGCCGGTGGATTGCTCGACCGCGTCGTCGAGGTGGGCCGGCGGCCGGTTCCAGCGCGTCACTTCCGGGGCGCCGAGCCCGTGGTTTCCGTCACGGAGATGCATCATGCCCCTGAGCACGGTGTAGGCGACGAAATTGAAGCCCTCGGCTCCGATCGCGAAGGGGTAGGAGAGACCCACCCCCGGCACGCTGATCCGGTAGCGCCCTGCCTTTGAAAAGGCCGAAAAATCCAGGACATAGACCTCTGAACCGGAGTAATAGTCCTCGGCGGCGTTCGTCGTGCGTGCGATCGGACCCGTCCAGACGGGGGCTCCCCCCGCTTCCGGGACCACGGAAAAATTCCCCGTCCAGGAGGGAAGCTCCCCCGCGAAATCGATCCAGCCCTTGTTCCCGATTCCATCGACGCCAAGCCAGAGCGAGAGATAGGCGAGCTTGGGACCCACCGGCGGCAGGGCTTCCTGGTTGGCGTGGATGAGTTCCTTGGCGTCCTTGCCTGTGTAGCTTACCGACAGGCTGCCCGGTCTCGCAGGCCCGGGCCCGGCAGCCGCAGGCAGTACGGCGCCATCGATGCTTATCCGGTAGCTCTTGCCGATCACCAGCGGTCTGTCGGCGGGAGCCTTCAAAAAGATCCGGTAGACCACCATGACATAGCCCGCCTGGCCGTCCTTTGCGGCCGCGCCCTGGGCGGCTGCCTCGGCGGGGGGCGTGAAGGGAGCGCGCTCAGGGAAGCTCCGGCGCTGGACGCGCACGGGCCTCCTGGCCGCAGGGTCGACACTCTCATAATAGTTGGGATCATCGACGCTGGAGATCGAATAGCGCGCGACCTCGTTGACGGTATTCCGGTCGTAGGGGAGTTCGGGGAGCCAGAGTTCGATCCATCGCTCCGCCAGGATGCGGGCAGTGGCCGCCTCCGAGGGCGGGGGGCTGGCCGGCCGCTCCCGGAGGGCAGCCGGCAACCAGGAGTGCGTCAGGGCCGGCGCGGTGGGGAGGGCCGGGAGCGAGACTGCTGTCGAGGGCTGCACCGCGAGCACCACCATGTCGGAGCTGCCGCCGCCGCTTGCGCTGACCAGGGCGGAACCGGGAGCCAGGGCAGTCGCCAGCCCCTCGGGCCCCACCGACACGATGGTCGGCGCGGAACTCATCCAGGCGAGCCCTGTCAGGGCTGCTGTGGAAGCTGGGGTGATCGCGTGCAATTGAAGCTTGTCGCCGACGCGGAGAGCCGTGTTGCCCTCTCGGATCTCGAGGATGCCCGTGGCGGCAGGGGCTCCTGCTCCGCCCTTCGCTCCCGCCGGGCCAGCGGCCGCTGGGGCAGCCGGCGACTGGGGCCAGAGCATGCCACCGCATAACGCGAGCGCTGCCAGGCACGACTGTCGTCTGCCCCGTCTTCCCGCTTTCCGGAACTCTCCCGAGATGGCCTCAGCCATGTGTGCCTCCCCGCGGGG
>JBMOIK010000564.1:0-2287 GCA_049317365.1 Rectinemataceae bacterium
GTTCCGCGTCGGAACGATACACTGAATTACGCTGGATACACGAGGTCTGAATTTACCTCTTCTCTCTGGCTCTGCGACGTGGTGAGTTTGACTTCCTTGGTGCATTCGGGCCAGGGGAAGTTGTTGTAGACGATTTTCGCCGAGTACTGGTAGTCGCTCTTCAAGCGCCCGGTCACCTGCCTCATCCAGGCCATGTGCATCTGGCTGGTCAGGACGCCGAAATGGAAGAGGGTCGCGTCACGGACGAGGCGGAGCTTGTCGCCGCAGAGGTACTCGGGCGTCAAATAGGCAATTGGTATGTAATTCCGGCGCTCGGAGGAAACCTGAGGCATGGCGAGGTATGGGCCGGTTGCGGTGAAGGTCGTATGGAAAAGCGTCGGGGTGTCAGCGAGGCGCTGTGTCGGCGCGCTCGAACTGGCCGCCCGGAATTTTCTGACTGCCTCGATCCGCTTCATGGTCTCAGGCAGTTTGCGGAGTTCGCCAGGCGCAACGTCCGAGACGTAGAGGCACCAGCGTTCGATCCTGTTCAGGAACTCGTCGCCGCCCAGCCATCGGCGAAACAGGTTTGCAGCATCCGGTTCCTTCGCCAGAAGATCGGCCTTTTCCTCCGGCGTGAAGAGGTAGTTCCCGTCATCGATGGGTTTGTTGCCGCTCACCATCCCGGGTACCGCGCAGAGGGGGTCGCTCCTGCGGGCTATCCAGGCATCGCGGGCATCGACAAGGTAGGGATTGATGTTCTTCGCCGGACGTGCGACCGGCTCGCTCGTCAGGGTCTCATAGTCGTAGATGAACTTGTCCGGGCGCTCGACGAGGGAGAAGCCTACAATGACGCAGTGCACGGCGGCATTGCCCTTGGCCTCGTTGCTCCACTTGAAGGTCCGGTGCGCGAAAGTGATATGAATTCCCTGTGGGATCAACCAGCCCCAGAGCGCCCCTACCTGTTCGCCCTGGGTTATGGAGTTGGTCGACACGAAGGCGCACTGGATGGCCGTGCCTCGGATGTAATCGGCCGCGCGGATGTACCAGGCTCCGACATAGTCGATAAGGCCGTGCTTGGGCACGTGACCAATGGCTGCCGCGATGTCCTCCCGCTGACCATCGTTCATCCAATGGGCACCAGAGAACGGCGGATTCCCCAAGATGTAGCTCAACTCACTCGGTGAAACTATATCCTTCCAGTCAAGCCTCAGCGCATTCCCCTGCGCGATGCCCGGCGTGGCGGCCAGGGGCACGGAGGGACGGTAATCACCTAATGCTGACGAAAGTTCCACGTTCATCAGGTGGTCCATGATCCACAGGGCGACGCGGGCGATCTGCGCGGGGAACTCGGCAATCTCGATGCCGTAGAGATGGTCGACGGTGATGCCGCGTTCGTGGCCGATGTCCAAGGAGAGGCCCTTGTCGCCGGAAAGGGCGCGCAGTTCGCGGTGGCAGGCGATCTCAAGGCGACGGAGCTCGCGGTAGGCGAGGATGAGGAAGTTGCCGCAGCCGCAGGCAGGGTCGAGGAGGCGGGTGTTGGCGACACGATCGAGGAGACCTTTCAAGGCGCGCTCGCTGCGCTTAATTTTAGCAGCCTCGAATTCGGCGCTCATCTCGTCGAGAAAGAGGCCGTGGATGGTCTTAAGGATGTTCTTTTCGCTCGTGTAGTGGGCGCCAAGGGAGCGCCGTTCCTTCGGTTCCATGACGCTCTGGAAGAGGCTGCCGAAGATGGCGGGGCTCACCGAAGCCCAGTTGAAGCGCGCGCTGTGCAAGAGGATGGCGCGCGAGGGCCCGTCGAACCAGGGCGGGTCCACAGCCTCGGCGAAGAGCTGGCCGTTCACATACGGGAATGCCGCCAGTTCCTCGGGGAGGTTTTTCATCCTGCGCTCGGAGGAGGTATTCAGTATTCTGAATACCTCCGCGACGCTTGAGCCGAGGTCACTGCCGTCTTCGCGGGTGCGGCTTTCCAGATAGTCGGAGAACTGGTCCTTCTGGAAGATGCCCGTATCGTCGGCGAAAAAACAGAACATGAGGCGCACCAAGAGCAGTTCAAGGGGATGGCCCTCGTAGCCGAGGCGGCGGAGCTCATCATGGAGGGCGCCCATGAGTTCGGCGGCCTCGATGTTGACGGGGTCCTCGTCCTTATAGATGCGCTGTTCGTAACCAAGGATGAAGTTGAAGCGGTGGAGGTTTTCGTGGAGTGCCGATAGCGGGAACTCGGCGTAGAGTGCTGTTTCCCTCGCATGATCGGCCCTGAGTTCTGCGAAATCGAGCTGGGCCCCGATTTCGCGGTAGGCGACGAGGTCGA
>JBMOIK010000565.1:0-2286 GCA_049317365.1 Rectinemataceae bacterium
TCGAGAATCCGCTTAATTCAGGCATTCTCCTCCTTCTCATAACCCTCGGTGTGGTCATCTCAGGAGCCTTCTTCGAGCGGAGGACCTGGTGTCGCTACCTCTGCTTCCTCGGGGGCCTTTCGGGCAACTACACCCGGGGCGGCATCATCGGGCTTTCAGCGACTCCCGGCATCTGCGCGACCTGCACGACCCAGAATTGCTACAAGGGAGGCCAGGTCCCCGGCTGCCCGATGTTCGTCTTCCCGAAGACCATGGAGTCGAACGCCGACTGCAACCTTTGTGGCAACTGTGTCAAGAACTGTCCAAACAGTTCGATCCGCATCACGACCCGGCTCCCGAGCCAGGAGCTCTGGTTTGTCCGGAACCCCCAGCTTCCAGTAGCCTTCCTCGCCAGCGTGATCATGGGAATCGTCTTCGTCCAGAACATCACAATGCTGAGCATCTGGGAGAGTATCCTCGCCTGGTTCGAGTCGGCCCTCGGGATCTCCTGGTATCCCCTTGCCTTCACCATCGCCTTCCTTGTCCTCATGGCCATCCCCGTCGGCCTCCTCTTCGGCGCGGGCGCCCTGGCCCGGCGGGCCAACGGCAAGACGGTCCTGGAGAACTTCGCCCGCTTCGGCTATGCCATCATCCCCCTGGACATGGCCGGCCACATCGCGCACAACCTTTTCCACCTTCTGGCGGAGGGAAAGGCGATCTGGTTCACTGGCCTCTCTCTCTTCGGGGAAAGCCCCGGGGGCTCGACTTCCCTCGTGGACGCAGGAACCATCCAGATCCTCCAGTACGCCCTCGTGGCCCTCGGGGCGCTGGCTTCGCTCTATACCGCCTGGCGTCTTGCCCAGACAACTGCCGAGCTTCCGGCGAAGAAGACCGCCACCTTTGTTCCCCTGGCCGCACTCATGCTTGTTTTCGCCGCTGTCAACATCTATCTCTTTTCGATCCCGATGGCGATGCGCATGTGAGAGGCTGGCCCAAGGTCTGGCCCGAGGCCTGGCTCAGAGCCGGGGCGGGCTAGGACTCTCTGGCTCTGGCAGGAGCGGCCACAGTGGCGAGGGGTAGGCGCCGCTGGCCACGAGTTGGGCGATCCGGGATCGCAGTGTCCCTAGGTCCCCGCGCCAGGTCATGCCCATCCACTGTTCGGAGCTGGGGAGTATCTGCACACTGCCCTGCCCCCCCTCGATCATCGAGCTGACGATCGAGGGCAGGTAGAACTCGGCCGTAGCTGAGGCGGCGTTTCCGGCCAGGAAGGACGCAAGGAGGGGCCGGGCGTACCCGAGGATCGCGGGAGTGAAACCCCAGAGGTTCATCGATACGAGGGTATCAGAGGCGATTTCGGTCTCCCTTCCATCAGGCAGTACCGAGACGCAACGCTCCCCCCTCCGCTCGATGCCCCTGTGTTCCCTGACGGACAGGAGCCTGCCTCCTGCATCGATTTCGCAGAGTCCGCGCGCTACCTGGCCGTTGCCGCGTGTGGTGAGGGAAAGGCGGTAGCCCGCCATGCAGTGGTCCATGCCCCCAGGGTCGGCTGTCTCAAGAAAGCCCCACACGGCGGCGAGAGCTTCCCTTCCGTACCAGTCGTCGGCGTTGATGATGGCAAAGGGAGTGCGGAGAAAGGTGGCGGCACAGAGGAGGGCGTGGCCTGTGCCCCAGGGTTTGCTCCTCGGCGGAAGTCCGTCGGCGCGGAGCGTGCCGGGAAGGAGGCCCGCAGCTTCCAGGGCGGCGGCGTCCAGGAGATCCTCCACTTCCTGGAAGGCGAGGCTGGGCTGGACCCAGGCCGGCAGGCGGCTGAGAACCCTCTCCCTGAAGTCGGCTTCCATGCTCCCTCGGATCAGGAAGACGAGGTCGTTGAAACCTGCCCGAAGCGCGTCGTAGACCGAATACTCAAGGAGGGTTTCTCCCCCCGGACCGACGGGCTCAAGCTGCTTGATGCCGCCAAAGCGGGAGCCCATGCCTGCGGCAAGGACTAAAAGCGTTGATCGCACTTTCTACCGCCTGTCCTAAAGGAGTTAGACGGTTTATTCTACCCTCGTCACGGAAGGGCTGTCAGCGTGGGTGCGCTTGGGGGACCAGGGCCACCCACCCTCGATGCGGCCTGGAAAAATGGCTATCCGTGGGAAGACGCAGCCGTCGAGGAGTCGAGCCAATGCTCTACCAGACCCATGCCATCGTGCATCTCGGCAATATCCGGAGCAATATCGAAGGAATCCGGAAGGCCATCGGTCCGGCACGCCGCCTTCTCGTGGCAGTCAAGGCCAATGGCTACGGCCATGGCGCTGTCGAAGTCGC
>JBMOIK010000566.1:0-2284 GCA_049317365.1 Rectinemataceae bacterium
CGAGGGCCTGGACCTTCCCGCAAACCAGAGGGAAAGCTGCCCGCGGGAAGATGCCGCAGCGCGCCCCTGCTTGGCGTCGGCAGCGATCGTTGCTGCGATCTCGATGCGAAGGTCCGCACCAAGGAGGCCCGCTTCGCGGCTGAAAAAACTCTCTGGCGAAGGATGGGCAGATCCTGAGGCAATCGCATCCTTCCAGTCCTTGGCCAGCTGGCTGTGCTCAATCACCCTGAATCCGAGCTTTGAAGACAGGTACCTTGAAAGCTGGGCCAGCACAGCGCGGCTCCCAGGACTGTCCATGACTGCGGGATCGGCAAAATGTGGCAGCACCGTGAGGCTGGAGATCCGGGCCTTGAGCATTGCAGCTTCCGCCTCACCAGGTGGAGGACTGGGTCGTGCAAGAAGGGCATCAAGAATGGCGGGCAACTCTTCCTGGGTGACTGGCTCGGGTGGCGCGGGTAGCGCAGGTGGCGCAGGAACCACGATCACTTCTGGAACCGGAGGCTCAACTATGGCGACAGGGGGGGGGGTCGGCGGCTCTTCGACAACCGGAGGCGGAGCTGGCGGTGGTGTTGTGCAGGAAAATATAAAAAGGAGAAAAGCCAGGACTGCCCACAACCCAGCCCCATGCCAGGCCCTGGCGAGTCTGGATCGTGCTAGCCGCACAGGTAGCCTATCGCGAAGCCGCGACAGTCGACCAACGCATGAGGATGGAATCAAGGGTCAGAGGCCCTGTCGCTACTATGACCGGTTTCCAGGAACTCGCGAGAACCTCTGATATCCGGACAGCTGCCCCCTCGCCGCCGGATAGGATCAAACCGTCCGCGAAAGGGGCGATGGAGAGTGTAAGCCGACCGGCCTTCATCTTGAGGTCGCCACGCCTGGCCCCCGTCCGGTCCAGGACACGGCCATCGCGACTGACCGAAAACAACACGGCCCCGAGGTCGGATTCTGCCGATACGCTGAAGTCGCCCGAGACTCCCGTAACGGTGAGGATGACCGCCCTCTCCAAGGGCAGGAATCCCGAATAAGCGAGGCCTGTGCCATTGTCCAGACTGAGGGAGCAGAGACCGGCCACAGCCTTGCCGCGAAGCGTAAAATCCCCTGTAGCTCCACCCTCGAACCCCTCCGCACCTATAAAGCCAGTTCCGTAGCGGTGATACTGCGAATCAGCCAGGAGGGAGGGAATGGGATCCACATCGTCGTAACAAATGCCGAAACCATCGAAAACGGCAGATAGACTATCAGGTCCGCCGAGATACAACTCGTCCCAGGCCGCGACCAAGGGCCCGATGTCTTGATAGAGCCGTTTGCCCCCATCCACCGTCCAGATCGCAACCCCTCCTTCGGCAGAAGCTGAAAAGGAAAGCTCTATTTCGTGATAGCCCCGCTCGAGAACCTTTCCGAGCGTCAGGAGCTGGCTATCTTTTTCGCCAGGGATGAGAAGCCAAAGACCGGCTTCATTGTGTCCAATGCTAAGATATCGGTCCCCGGATGCCGAGCGAAGAGATACGATCGCTCCCGAACCCGACTCAAAATATGCCTTTGCAAGAATGGAGAAGCGCCCTCCATGGCGTCGCGCATCGAAGCCCAGGCGATCTATCCGAAGCCCGTTCTCGCGGTCGAATCGACGACCATAGCCGTCGGACCAGGAAGCGAGGACAGGAGAGCCGACGAGCACCGGTGCCTGTAGCTGCTCGCGCACGCCATAATCCACCATCTCGCCATTGAAGTTGAAGCAAGACTGGAAGCGCTCCGGCTTCGCAAGAGGATCGAGAGGTCGATTGGGATCTTCCTCTCCGGCAATAATGGTGATGGACTGGGACCACGGCGAGGGAAGATCGTAGAAAGCTCCGGAGGGAGGACCCGGATAGAAATCAACCCTGACCGAATACGCCCCTGCCTTGGCTGGCACGTGAAGCACTACCTTGTCGAAATCGTCCTTGAGGCTTCCTTCCGAAAAGACCTTGCCCGCAAGGCTCCAGCGAAGCCAGATTCGGCTTTTGCCGCCGTCCGAATCCAAAGTCTGCTCCGCTTCAACGGGAGCAACAGGAGCCACTCGCAGCTCAGATGCCAGACCCGAGATTACTTTGGCCGTGGCCGATGCAACAATGCCGGTATCGATAGCCCCTGCTTGCTCTTCTTTCGGCTGCGCGGATGTCTGCAGCGATTGAGTCAATGGGCTGGAAGCCTGTTCAGGGATTTTGGCAGGAGCAGTTGTATCAGCGGGGGCCCCTCCCACAGTGCTTTCTGATACTGCAGAAGGAGTTGCGGAATTGAGTCCCCT
>JBMOIK010000567.1:0-2279 GCA_049317365.1 Rectinemataceae bacterium
TAATCATGGCGCGAGTGCTCGAGGTCTGCCGCAGTGGTTACTATGCCTGGCTGAAGCGAAAGCCGGCGGATCGGGAAGTGCTCGATATTGTGTTGAAGGCGTTGATCCTCACAGCCCACAAGCGAAGCCGGGAGACGTATGGAACCCTGCGCATCCAAGCGGAGCTCGCCTCCCTAGATCACCACGCAGGCAGGGACCATATATCGCGCCTGAGGAAGGAATTGAAGCTCAGGTGCCGCCAGCGGAGGAAGTTCACGGCGACGACGAACTCGAAGCACAATTTCCCCGTGGTGCCAAACCTTCTGGATCAGAAATTCGATATCCCTGAGCCTGGAATGGTCTGGGGAACTGACATAACCTACATTCCCACCGACGAAGGCTGGCTCTACCTCGCCGGCGTCAAGGATTTCGGAAGCCGGGAGATCGTCGGCTTCGCGATGGACAAACGGATGACCCAGGAATTGACCCGGGAGGCCTTGAGGAAGGCCCTCAGCTTCCGCAAACCGCTCGACGGCTGTATCCATCACTCCGACCGCGGCAGCCAGTACTGTGCCCATGAATACCAGGGGGATGTCAAGAAAGCTGGCCTAATTGCTTCTATGTCAAGGAAGGGAAACTGCTACGACAATGCTCCGACCGAAAGTTTCTGGGGATCATTAAAACAGGAGCTCGTCCATCACTACCACTTCAAGACTCGTGCGGCAGCTCAAGCTGCGATCCAAGAATACATCGCGATATTCTACAATCGTATGCGTCGCCACTCATCGATCGGCTATATGGCTCCGTCCATCTATGCCGAATCCTTCAACAGGGAAAAGAAATCTGCATAATTCGTCGTGTCCACTATTGACAGTACAGGCCAATGAGAGATCATAGAGCGGCGAGCTTGTCCTTGAACTCGGCGAGGATCTTGGCTGTGATCTCGGGATTGATTGAGCCGATCTTCTCTGCAATCCCCAAGGCCCGTGCATTGGTGATCTGACCGACCGAAACGAGCTTGAGGATCATCTCGAGTCCCCAAACTACCTTCCCTCCCTGGCGCTTGCACTCTCTTCGGAGAAGGGTATCATTCGCGATACAGGTCCATCCTTCGGATATCACGAAGTGGAGACAGGCCCTATCGGGACCTGATAGGCCTGGGGCGATAGGAAGCGTGAGGGGTGTCTCAATGACGGTCAGTCCCAGGTCCTCAGCCCGCTCGATCGACAGCATACGGACCTCATGGAGGATGCGAGTCGGCACATAGACCGTCCCCCAATACTTGACGAGTTCGCGGATAACATCCTCATCAGCGGCGGCATAATCGATGAGAACGTTCGCATCGCAAATCGCAGCTTCTCGTCGCTTTCGGGGCACCGGTCAGAGCGCCTGCCACGCTCGGACAAGGACTCGCATATCGCTTATTGACAGGTTAAGCATCTCACCCGCGCGGCTCATGGAGATGATCTCTTTCTCATATGCATCCCTGACAAGTCGAGAGAAGCGCTCCTCCATGAGATCACTGACGTCAAGCTCTTGTGGGTCATCATCGGCTACTGGATTGGACTCATCGATTGATAGAGATTCAGGTTCGTAATGACCTTTGAGATCGTGATGGTACTTTGACTTGTAGTCTTGGCTGAACCGTATGATAAGTGGGCCGAGCGATAACGATGAGTCGAGCTGTACGAGTCGGATCAGGAGAGTCTTGTAGCTGACCTTAAAGATCTTCTTGACCTTGAGAATCCGATCGACAAAGGCAAGCCCTTTGCTTTCTACCCATTCTTTCTCAAGAGCCTCGGCTGGAACAAGGAAAGTGCCTGCGAACAAATCCGCTTCATGCTCCTCAGTCTTGTTCTCCTCTTCATCGGGATTCTTGTATGAGGCCCTATGAAGTATCAGGTGCCCAAGCTCATGCGCGATGGTGAATAGCTGGCGCTCGACGGGTATGCCCTCCTCGGAGTTGACCACAATGCCGGGGCCTCCATCCTCATCCCCGATAGACAGGCCGAAGGTCTTCTTGAAGCCGAATGGGCGAATACGTAGCTTGATACCGGCCTGCTCCATCAACTCGGAGATGTCATAGATAGGAGCTTCTCGCTCGAGCTTGAAAACGCCACGTACTGCCATCGCCGCGGCGCGAGGCTCCTTGCTGGAAATGTGCGCCAACCGGTATGTAGGTGCGACCTTTAGTTCCTTCTCCAGGAAGCTGTAGTCTGAAAGCCAGATTGCACTGTCATGACGAAGCTGGTCGCGCTCAGCCTTCTCCCGGCCGCTCAGGGTCTTGGCAGTACGAAAAC
>JBMOIK010000568.1:0-2274 GCA_049317365.1 Rectinemataceae bacterium
CCTTGAGTCGTTTGCCGACTGCCGCGAAAAAGGCCTGTGTGCGTCCGACAAAGGAAGGCTCAAGGCGACTGCGGACGGATCCGAAAAGGTCGAAGGCACGGACTGCGCCGATGCCGTGGAACCAGACACGCCCCTTGGCATGATAGGCGGAAATGTACCAGAGCATTTCCCCCTTCTGAACTGCTGCGATGCCGGAGTACACGAGCCTGTCGAGGTTCCGTCCGGAAAAAAACAGCCAATCGGAACCACGATTCCATGCGTAGCGAGCCTTGTAATCGTCGAAGGGTTTCATGTGCATCAGGGCTTCGATACTGGCTCCGTCCGTCTTAGGTGACTTCAAAAGCACAACGGCCTTGTCGAAAAGAGGATAGATACGTTTATTATAACTCGAAACATAGGGAATGCCGACATAGCCAGGAATGTTATCCAGGATGGAGGCGAGGTTGGCAATCACATCACCTGATTCCACATCGCCTGATTCGCTTCTGTCTGACTCAGTGACGACAACCTCAACGAGATAGTTGGGCTTGAGCCGCGAGAGCGAAGCCATGATTTCTTCCGCTCCATGGGCCGAGGAGGGGAGGCTGATCTGCGCCGCGGTCCTGATGAGGCGCACCACTGCCTCGCCCCTGTTCAGGGCCGAATTATCCGAGGCCGAGAGCTTCCCGGCCGCAGGTTGGGCCATTGCCGCAGTGCTCACCGCCAGGGTCGTCGCGAAAAGCAGCAGCCTTGACAGAATTGATCCCGTCAATAGAAATGCCCCATCCCGAAAAAGAATTCCTTAGTGGAACGACCATCACGAGGACTAAAACCGAGAAGCGAGTGAAGCGCGTAGACGTCACGCAAATCCCAACCCGCACTGAGCCTGAGATAGAAGCTTCGCATCGCAGTCGGGAAGGTTATTACCTCGATGCCCCCGCCAAACCAGCTGTCACGGATATCGAACCAGCGACCACTTTTTCGGTCATGGTCGATGCCAAAGTCCAAGAAAGGCGACCAGTGTTGCTCAAAATCGAAAACCCGCAAGGAGGGCATGGCCATCCAATCGGAGAACTTGATGCGGAGAGCGCTGAGGGACAAGTCAAGGTTGACGAAGAACGCAGTATCGCTGACAATACGATTGTTCATCACACCTCGGACGTATTCACCAGCATTGAAAAGATAGCCGAAGCTGGCAAAACCAGAAAGGCGCGCGGAATATCCCAGCTCGTCGATTGCGTCATAGGCTGAAACCGTGGCACTCAATTTGCGAATGCGTTTCCCCTCCAGATTGAGGTAAAGGCTTGCAGCTGCGCTAGTGGATAGCCCCTTCCTGAAATTGCCTACCCAATCGATGCGCCCTGCGGCAATGCTGACAGAACTCTCGAGGGCCGGCCCATTGTCAATCCGTCCGTCACTCAAACCGCCGGGCTTCCAATTCCCCGAGAGTGAGAGGGCAGACCGCAGGTCAAGGATGCCGAGGACGGGGAGTTCCCATAGTGGAAGCGTTGCTGACATGCCTGCGGTCGAGGCAAGGTACCAGGCATCGGTGTAGGGCAGGTCACTGGAATCAAGCTGCCCAGAAAAGAAACTCTGGATCCCATTCACTTCGAGAGTGACGATTCCCACGGGCAAACGATAGCCGACACTCGCTGCAAGGTTTATTCCCACAGGCTTGTTCTCGGGTAGGACTATCCCACCAGATGCGCCAAGGAGCATTTCGCGCCCGCCCAGGGGAAAGGGAGCTGAAAAGCTGGCATCGAAGCCCGGTGCATTTTTCCATTTTTCATCGAATTGCCAGTTGAAATTGGCATACAGCGCTTCGGTGGTTCCAAGAAAATCATAGTCGCGGCCGCGGCCTGCAAAGAGGAGCCCGACATTGGAATCATATTTCAGATAGGGCAAAACTACGATATTCATCGTGTCCTTGGCCCTTATTGCCAAGGATACTGGAAGCGGCGATCCGGCACCGGCCAGTGATTCCGCGATCGTCGTATCTATGACAACAGACTCGAGCACCCGCTCGTTGGTAAGAACCTGGAGTTTGTCTGCAAGATACGCATCTAACGCTTCCCGAGTGCCAAAGACCTTCCCGGCCTCGATCCCGGCCGCCTTGGCCAGGTAGTATTCCTGGGTACGGCCTTCAATTTCCCATGAGACCGATTCAATGACATAGGACTCCGCTTGGACGGATAGGGCCAGGGAAAGTACGGCCAATGAGGAGACTAATAGACGACCCAAGGTCACAAAACAGTACCATGCCCAGGCTCCAGCGTCGGCAAGACTGCGCCGCTC
>JBMOIK010000569.1:0-2270 GCA_049317365.1 Rectinemataceae bacterium
GCCAGCTCTGCCACATGACGGCAATGACGGGCGATCGTCGGGCTGACGAGGCCGAGGAGGGAGATGGCAAAGGCCGAATTGGCCTGGCGGAGCGCAGCGAGGCTGGGAGCGCCTTGTCTCACTGCAGCTTTTTCTTCGTGGGCTGAACCCCATATGGCGCATCATGCAGCGATCGGCGATACTGCCCATTCATATGAAGACTGATGTGGTTCGGGAGGAGTTCACCGTCCTCGTGGTCGACGACGAGGCGGCCTTCAGGCATTCGGTTCGAAGGATCCTGCACAGGGAGTCCCTTGTCCTCCTCGAGGCTGCCGATGGCGAGGAGGCGCTCTCGGTGCTTGCTGGCGCTCGAGTGCATATCGCGCTGGTCGACATCCACATGCCGGCTCTCGGCGGACTGGAGCTCCTCGACCGGATCCGTAATGAATTTCCCCTTGTCAAGGTGATCATGGTGACAGGACTCGGCGACACAGCCTCGGTCGTGCGCGCAATGAAAGCAGGGGCTGTAGACTTCCTGGAAAAGCAGTCTATTGCCGAGACCATTGGCACCCGAATCACCCAGGCTCACAGAATCTGGGAGCTCGAGCGGGACAATCTCGAACTCAGGCGAAAGGTGGCGAGCGAATTCGAGTTCACGCGCCTCGTCGGTGAATCCCCAGCCCTCGCCAGGCTCAAGGAAATAATCTGCCAGGTCGGCGCCACTGACGTCTCGGTCCTCGTGGAGGGGGAGACGGGCACCGGGAAGGAACTCGTCGCCCGGGCCATCCATCATCAGAGCGAACGGAGGGGAAAGCCCTTCGTCGTGGTGGACTGCGGCGCGATCAGTGAAACGCTCATTGAAAGCGAACTCTTCGGTCATGTGAAAGGGGCATACACCGGCGCCCATTCGAGCGACGAGGGTCTCTTCATGGCCGCGGGCGGCGGAACCGTCTTTCTGGATGAGATCGGCGAGATGCCCCTGTCCCTCCAGGTCAAACTCCTCCGCGTCCTCCAGGAACGCGAGGTCCGGCCCGTAGGCAGCCCGAGGAGCCTCCGCATCGATATACGAGTGGTTGCCGCTACGAACAAGCGCCTCGAGGAACAGGTGCGTCGTGGATCCTTCAGAGAGGACCTTTTTTACCGGATTGCGGTGGTCACCCTCGCGGTGCCTCCGCTCCGTGAACGGGTGGATGATATTCCCCTCCTGATCAACCATATGCTTGCGAAATTCGGCCGGGAAACTCCCCGGGTCTCGGGCATAGATCCCCAGACCCTGAATCTCCTCGAGCGCCATTCCTGGCCCGGGAATGTCCGCGAACTGGAGAATGTGCTTCGCCGCGCCCTTGTACTGAGCCGGGGACCCTTTCTCAAGCCCGAAGACCTTCCCGACGATTTCGGAAGCGAAAAGGGCGGCAGTGCTGAGGTCTCCGGGCCTGCGCCTGGAAGCGACAGCCTCGCCGCGTACGAAAAGACCGCCATCATGAGCGCGCTCGAAAGGAGCGGTGGGTCGCGGCGACAGGCGGCCCGGCTCCTCGGGATCGCCGAGGCGACCCTCTACCGAAAGCTCAAGCTCTACGGAATCGAATAGAGCTAAGCCATCTCACAGACAGCGCAGGGATCTCTGGCTCTCCGCCAGCAGCTTCTCCTCGCCTCTCTAAGACTCCTGCAGGAAGCGTGCCACCTCCTGCAAGTCGGGTGGGCCGCGAGGCTGAAAGCTCCAGGGGGAACGACAGGGAGGAGCACATTCCTTCCACCGAAGAATGCGTTATTCCTTCTGTCTTCTGCGAAAAAGGGCGATTGCCTCCCCTGCATGGGCAGGAGAGGCAATCGCCATAATTCGTGACTCCATCCCTGTCGGCAGGGGGGAAGTCCCCGGTCCCAAGTCCCTCATGAATCGCGTAACTCTCTCAAAATTGAAGGCCCTCTATCAGCCTGGACACAAGGAGTGATAGACGAGAGAGCTGGCGGGGATGCGGCTGCGCTCGCCGCCCCGGGCGGATCCCCGACACGAAAGCGCAGCGACCGGCGGGCCTGGACCGGCGGCGCGGCGACGTCCGGGCGCCCTTCCTGTCCGGCATGCCTTCAGTGCCAGAGGATCACCGTCTCCGGCCACGATAAAGTACGCATTGGTTCCAAACGCACATTCCAGGACCTTGAATCCTTCCCTCCATGATCCGGCCCAATATCCTTACAATGCGAAGTATTATTTTCCTTGTCCATCATCCGGCCCCGGTGATATACTACCGAGTCTTGAAACAAGGCTACACAAGAGCGCATTTCGCATTGCTGTA
>JBMOIK010000570.1:0-2260 GCA_049317365.1 Rectinemataceae bacterium
CAGTTGCCAGCTTTGTCGGAAGGCTGAAGTGACTACCTGATCGCCTGCGTGGTCATCGTGAACACCGCGAACCAGTGGCAGGCGGTCCCGGCCATCACGAAGAGGTGCCAGAGGGCATGGAACCACTTCCTCCGCCTGCCGAGGGCATAGAAGCCGGCACCAAAGGTATAGGCCAGGCCACCACTTACGAGGAGGGCAACTGTCGCCGGGGGCGTCGATGCAACCAAGGGGTTCCAGGCCAGTACTATGATCCAGCCCATGCCGATATAGGATAGAAGTGTGGCCAGAGGCCAGCGGTTGAGGAAGACAGCCTCGAAGACAATGCCGATGACGGCGATGGCCCAGACCGTGCCGAAGATCCACCAGCCGATGGTGGGCCGTAAGGCAGTGAGCGCGAAGGCCGTATATGACCCTGCTATGAGGACAAATATGGCTGCATGGTCGATGGTCTCGAAAACACGGACAGCCCTGGTCCTCGCCATCGAATGATAGAGGGTCGAGGCGAGGTAGAGGAGTATCGCGCTCGAGCAGAATACGATGTTCGCCGCCATGCGCCAGACGTCGCCCGTGCGCGCCGAGACGACTGCGAGGACCACGAAGCCCGCCATTCCCAGGAGGGCGCCCAGCCCATGGGTGACGGCATTGGCGATCTCCTCGCCCACCGAGGCTACCCTGTCCTTCGACCTGTGCCTGGCGCCGCTTACGGCTTTTCCGGAATCAGTACCAATTGTAATGTCAGACATGCTTCTCCCTTGCCGGAGGCTCACCGGCCTTTGCCGGGCCTCCCATGGCCGCCGCCCTCGGGCCTGGCCACCGTTCACCGCATTAGACACAGCGGAGCCGCCGAGGTTGCGGCTCCGCCCCGATCTCCAGTACTCTTCGACCGGAGGCACCCATGCCAATCCGCGGTCCAGCGTTCATCACCATGCTCATGCTCCTGTCCCTCACCGCCATCGCGCCGGTCTCGGCCCAGGACGGGGCTGCCCGGCTTCCCGCGAGGGTCGCCGACATCATCGACAGCCGCTGCGGGAGCTGCCATGTCTGGGCCACCTCGATTTCAGGCATCGCAGGCAGGGTCGTGCCCGGTGATCCCACAGCGAGCCCACTCATGATAATGATCGACTCCGGGCGCATGCCGCAAGGCGGCCCCGAACTAGCCCCCGAGGAATCCGAGCCGATACGCGAATGGATTCTCTCAGGCGCCGACTCCTCTGCTGCCGCACTCACGCCGGTTCATGCGCTCGTGGGAGTCGCCGCACCTTTGGCCATATTGGGCTCCGGCCTCCTGTACCCCCTGCCCTGAAGTAGTGCCGCCATCACCGTAGACAGCTTCTCCAGCCCAGAGGACGACCGATGACCCTACCCGCCTCGACCATCCAGACCTTCATCCTCTTCCTCCTGATGTCCGCCGGCTTCGCCGCGGGGAAAACCTCCATCCTCGACGAACTGACTGTAAAGAAACTCTCCCGTTTCCTGGTCAACTTCGTCCTGCCCTGCCTCATCGTCGCCTCGATGCAGCAGCCCCTCACGCCTGAGCTCAGGATGGAGGCCTTCCGCACCCTGGGCCTTTCCTTCGCGATCTACGCGGCATCCTTTCCGCTCGCCTTCGGCTTTGCAAGCCTCATCCGGGCCAAGGGACCGACGCGAGGGGTCCATGCCTTCGCGGGCGTCTTCGCCAATGTCGCCTTCATGGGCTTTCCCGTCCAGCAGGCACTCTTCGGAAAAGCCGTGCTCTTCCAGGCCTCGATCTTCATAATACCCTTCAATATTCTCGCGTTCTCGGTCGGGGCGGCCATGATAGCCGGAGGGGTCCGAAGCGAGGGTCCAGCCCCTTCCGGTGCCACAGCAGCCGCCGGCCCTGCCACCCACGAAGCCAGGCTCAGCTGGAGGTCCTTCGTCAACCCTGCGGGTGTCTCCTCGATCGTGGGCTTTGCCCTCTTCCTCGCCGACTTCCGCCTGCCCCTCCCCCTGTTCCGCGCCATGAGCATCCTGGGGGACACGACCACTCCCTTGGCAATGTGCATAATTGGAGCTACCCTCGCGGAAACCAACCTCGACAATACCCTCCGCGACTGGCGGCTCTGGGCAAGCTCGGCCTTCAGGCTCCTTGCCCTCCCCCTCCTCCTCTATCTCGTCCTTAAGACCCTGGGATTCACGGGTATCGCCCTGGGCATGCCCGTGATGATGGCCGCCATGCCAGTAGCCGCCAACCTGAGCTTCCTGTCCGCGGCGTTTGGCGGCGACTACCGCACCGCCAGCT
>JBMOIK010000571.1:0-2256 GCA_049317365.1 Rectinemataceae bacterium
GACCTGGACTTCCCGGAAGGCGGCAAAGCCCAGCCGGGAAGCTGAGCCCCGTTCCTGACAATTATATGTACTCGATCCTGAAGGTCACCGGGATGGCCAGCTTGTAGAGGGCCGAGACCCCGCAGTAGCGCTCCTGCGAGTAGCCGACCGCCTTCTCGACCTTGTCCGCCTCGAGGCCGTCGGAGGCCTTGAAGCGGTACACTATCTCCATGGACTTATAATAGGCGGGATGCCCCTCGGTCAGCTCACCGGTCACGCGCATGTCGAACCAGGAGAGGCTCTGTCTCATCTTTTTCAGGAGCGAAACCACATCCATGCCGGAGCAGCCGGCGAGGGCGGCGAGGAGGAGCTTCTTGGGGCTGGCACCCGGCCCCGTGCGGCCCATCTCGGGGTTCGTGTCCATCCGGACCGCATAGTCGTCAAAATCCGAGGTGAAGGCCATTTCCCCGGCCCAGGTGGTCACGATTTCATGGGTGCTCATGGATTTCTCTCCTTTGGGCCTAGCCCAGGGCTTCGAGCTCGACGGTGAAGTGGCGGAGTATGGAAGCCTCACGCGTTATCCGATATCCCCTTGTGATGGCCTTCCGGCGCTCCCACACGGCGCACACCACCGCCGCGACGTACTCCATGTGGAGGTCGGTGTAGACGCGTCGCGGGATGGCCAGGCGCACGAGTTCGAGGGCCGGGAAACGATCTGCCCTGGTGACAGGGTCGCGGTCGGCCATGATGGCCCCGATCTCCACGCCGCGCACGCCGCCTTCGCGGTAGAGCTCGACCGCGAGGGTCTGGGCCACATACTCGCCACGCGGAACGGCCTCGAGGAATTTGAGGGCGTTGAGGTAGATCGCGTGTCCACCGCAGGGCTTCTGGATCGGTATGCCGCGGGCGATGAGGGAAGCGCCAAGCCTTCCCACCTGCCCGATGCGGGCCTCGAGGTACTCGAAGGTGGTGGCCTCGCGGAGGCCTACGGAAAGGGCACCGAGGTCGCGGCCGGCCATGCCGCCGTAGGTGTTGAAGCCCTCATACATGATGTTGAAGGTCATGGCCCGCTCGAAGTCCTCGCGGGCCCGGAAGGCGACGAAACCGCCGATGTTCACAATGCCGTCTTTCTTGCTCGACATGGTGGCACCGTCGGCGTAGGCGAACATCTCGCGCACGATCTCGCGGATGCCCTTGCCGCTGTAGCCCTCCTCGCGGATCTTTATGAAGTAGGCGTTCTCGGCGAAGCGCGCCGAATCGATGAAGAGCGGCACGCCGAAGCGCTTGCACAGGGCCGATACGCCCCGGACGTTCTCCATGCTCACCGGCTGGCCGCCCGAGGAATTGCAGGTGACCGTGAGCATGAAGAGGGGGATGTTCCGTCTCGGCGTCGCCTTGAAAAAGGCCTCGAGCCTGTCGAGGTCGACGTTGCCCTTGAAGGGATGCCCGCTCTCGGTGTCGAAGGCCTCGGCGATGGTGAGGTCGAGGGCTTCGGCGTGGCGGAATTCGATGTGGCCCTTGGTGGTGTCGAAGTGCGAGTTGCCCGGCACGATCATGCCCTGCCCCTCGCTCCCCGTCCCGATATAGGAGGAAAAAAGCACATTTTCTGCCGCGCGTCCCTGGTGGGTCGGCAGGAAATGCGGGAAGCCGAGGATCTCCTCGATGCTTTCCTTGAGCTTGAAGAAGGAGCTCGCGCCAGCGTAGCTCTCGTCGCCGAGCATGATCTCAGACCATTGTTCGGCGGACATGGCGCCCGTTCCTGAATCGGTCAGGAGGTCGATGTAGACCTGCTCGCTCCTCAGGTTGAAGAGGTTGTGGCGGGCTTCGCAGATCCAGGCCTCGCGCTCGTCGGCACTGGATCGGCGGATGGTTTCGATGCTCTTGATGCGCCAGGGTTCGGCGAAGGGTAGTTCCACGTAATATCCTCCCGGATTGGAGAATTGTATCGATATTTCGAGACATTGTCAAAAGAAAAACCGTATTAACTCTTTGCGTGGAAACAACTTTCAGACTCCATGAATTGTCTGCCAATTCCATGCCGAGAAAGGATTTTGCCTGCCCTGCAATGACTGCGACACAGTTGGAACCAGAGCTAATTCCCCCATGCCATTGTGACAAAAGTTTCGACTTGCTAGTATGGGCAGGTGGCAGAACACTGGAAGCGATCCTTCAACGCCCTCCTCGTCGCAGAATTCCTCGCCATCGCCGGCTTCCAGACCTCGACGCATATCCTTCCACTCTACCTCCGCGACCTCGGCGTGACTGACCCCGGCTCCC
>JBMOIK010000572.1:0-2246 GCA_049317365.1 Rectinemataceae bacterium
GCGCGAAGAAGAAGGCGGGCTTGGCACCCGGAAGATCGCCACGATTGCGATCCGACTCCCAGTGGGTCGCACCCACAATGCAGCTTTCCTTCATGTTGTCGCCGATGTGATGATGGAGGGCCGTCAGCACGGCACCCGAACCCGCCATGTCGACAAACGCCGTCGGCTTCGTTGCATCGATGGAGGAAAGCGCGTCATAGGTCACGACCTGGTCGCAGACCTTGAGATCCTTCACGAAGGCCTCGTTGCTCAGGTCATAGAAGGTTTCGGCCGGCTTCATCGCGTCCAGTGCCGGGCCGGCAAAGGTCATGACGATGTCCGGCAGCTCGCCCGCCGCCGCGCGGGTCTTCATGATCGTCTCCCAGTTGTCGATGGGCAGGGCCTGGATGTCGAGCCTGTTGCCCGTAACCTTTTCGTAGTTGGCCCAGGCAGCCTTCATGTAGGGCTTGGTGACCCAGTCCTGATTGGCGATGATCGACAGGGTTACGGGCGCCTTGGTGGTCTGCGCAAAGGTGCCAGCTGCGACAATAACCATAACTGCCATGGCCCGTGTTCTCTTCATGGAATCCTCCTCTGGAAGCTTCCCGCACGCGGGTATGGAGCGAATCCTAGGCCCACATTCCGTGACTGTACATGGAAGTTAGCGATCGGGGACATGGAGGGAAGATACCTGAGCACCTGCGCAATGAGGGCCTCAAATCTGTGAAAGCATTGACAATGTCAGCTTTCACCACAGGGTTCGTATCAATCCCCAGGGTGCTGTGCCCCGAGGCTCGGCCGGGCTACAATCGGCCGCACAGGGAGGCATCATGCTAAAAGGAATACCCGCTCTCATTTCGCCCGAACTCCTCAAGGTCCTTCACGAAATGGGCCATGGCGACGACCTCGTCATCGGCGACTCGAACTATCCGGCGGCGAGCAACGCGAGGCTTCTCGTCCGCGCGGATGGCCATGGCGTCCCCGAGGTCCTCGATGCCATCCTGAAGCTCTTCCCCCTCGACAGCTTTGTCGACTGCCCCGTCTCCCTCATGCAGGTGGTGCCCGGCGACCCGACGGTGCCCGAGGTGCAGGAGAGGATCCGAGCGGTCGTGCGAAAGCACGAAGGCCGTGGCGACGCTGCCATCGGAACGGTCGAGCGCTTCGAATTCTACGAGCGGGCAAAGAAGGCCTATGCCATCCTCGCGACGACCGAAGATGGCGCCTATGGCTGCATGATCATCAAGAAGGGCGTGCTGCATTGAGGCAGAGCTGAAAAGGGCCGCCTGCCTGATCTCGTGGTCGAAGGGCTCAAGTCTCGGCGGGCGACGAAATGCCTTCGAAGTCCTCAAGAGGATAGACGAAGCGTAGCTTTGTCCCGCCAAGCGCTTGGCGAAGGCACCCCCACTCCCAAGTAGCCCTCGCGGCGCGGCTAGTCGAGTGGAACTGCATCTCAAAGCAGGATATCAAGTTCTGGTCCGGACATGTTGATCATGCTATTATTTCTCAATTCTGGTTTTATTGTGAAATGGGCTAGTGTACCGCCTCGCAAATAACATTATTTTACCGTCTCCGCTTTCTTTTTCCTTTTTCGGGGCGGCTCAGGCGGCAAGGCAGCGCGTGCCCGTTCGACTTTCTCCAGGATCTTCTCAGCGGTCGCTGTCCACTTGAACGGCACCGGATCTCCATTCCATGCATCCATGAAGGCATGTATGGCCTTCACGAGATCCGGCACGCTGTAAAACACACCTCGCCGGATCGCTTTTTCCGTTATCTCCCTGAACCAGCGCTCGACGAGGTTCAGCCAGCTTGAGCTGGTCGGTGTGAAGTGGAACTGGACCCGGGGATGACGCTTGAGCCATGCCACGACTTTCGGATGCTTGTGCGTGGCATAGTTGTCCATGATGATGTGTATCGCGCGGTCATCATCGTATTGCTTGATGATTACGTTCAGGAACTTGATGAATTCCTGGTGCCGATGCTGGTTCTGACAA
Source organism: Rectinemataceae bacterium (assembly GCA_049317365.1). GTDB lineage: Bacteria > Spirochaetota > Spirochaetia > Treponematales > Rectinemataceae > CAIJMU01. The sequence goes on from JBMOIK010000572.1 coordinate 1,971, forward strand.
ATCCCCGTCACCTTGCCGGTCAGGACTTCGAGGGAGGCGAACAGGCTGGACGTCCCATTGCGCTTGTAATCGTCTTTCATGGTGCCGCATCGACCTTTTTTCATAGGCAGGCCGGGCTGGGTCCGATCCAGTGCCTGTATCTGGCTCTTCTCATCGACGCATAGGACTATGGCCTTCTCGGGTGGATTGAGATAGAGCCCGACAACATCAGACAGCTTTGCATTGAAGTTCTTGTCGTTCGATATCTTGAAGGTCCGGACTTGATGCGGCTTGAGT
>JBMOIK010000573.1:0-2244 GCA_049317365.1 Rectinemataceae bacterium
CCAGAACATCACCCGCTCCGCGGACCTCCGCAGGGGGATCGAGAAGACGATCTCGCTCCAGGTCGAGCAACTCTCCTCTTCGCTGGCAGGCTCCCTGGAGAAGTCCGACGAGGCAGCGCTCCAGGTGACCTTCCTTACGGAGTTCGCCATCCCGGCCCTGAAGGCCATCGAAGTCGAGGAGGGGAAGGGCAATCGGATCTTCGGCATGATCCGCGACGGGAAGGGCAACCCTGCCGCCTGGGGCCCGGGCACCGACGCGGACATCGACAAGGCCAAGGTTCTATCGAAGGAAGGTCCCGTCTCGCTCAATGGCGTCACCCTTGGTACGGTCCGCCTGTACTACGACTATTCGAGTACCCAGGCCGAGCAGATCGCCGGCCTCCTGACTACCATAATCGAGTCACTCCTCATGGCGATCGTCCTCGGCTTCGCCATGGTCATGATCCTCGGCAGGATAGTCATCCTCCCCATTCACGACCTTGGCAGGGAACTGGAGATGCTCTCCCAGGGCGATGCCGATCTGACGCGCCACATCGTCGCCAAGCGGCAGGACGAGATCGGAAAGCTCGTGGAGGGCTTCAATGGCTTTGTCGGGAAGCTCCGCGAGATGATGGCGAGCCTCAAGGATGCCCAGGCAAACCTGGCGGGCATCGGCGGAGAGCTGGGAGGGGCTTCCCACGAATCCGCGAGCGCCGCCTCCGAGATCCTCGCCAACGTCGAAGGCGTCCGCAAACAGACAGGACTGCAGGCCGGCATCGTGGCCGAGGTTTCCGGGGCGGTCACCGAGGTGGCGCGCAACATCGAGTCCCTCGACCGCCTCATCGAGACCCAGTCGGCTGGCATCACCCAGTCCTCGGCCTCCATCGAGGAGATGGTCGGCAACATCTCCTCCGTCTCCTCCTCCATCGAGAAGATGGCGCGGCGCTTCGAGTCCCTCGCCGGCGCCTCCACGGCAGGGAAGGACAAGCAGGTTGCCGTCAACCTCAAGGTCGAGGAGATCATGAGCCTTTCGGAACACCTCCTCCAGGCGAATGCCACAATTGCTGGCATCGCTTCCAAGACAAACCTGTTGGCCATGAATGCCGCCATCGAGGCCGCCCACGCAGGCGATGCGGGCAAGGGCTTCTCCGTCGTCGCCGACGAGATCCGCAACCTGGCCGAAACCTCCGCCGCCCAGTCGAAGAACATAGGCAGCGAGCTCAAGCGCGTGCGCGCCGCCATCACCGAGGTCGTCAAGGCCTCCAAGGAATCCTCGAACGCCTTCGACACGGTCGCATCCTCGATTGCCGATACGGAAGAACTGGTCAAGCAGATCGAGAGGGCCATGGAGGAGCAGGGCGAGGGCTCGCGTCAGATCCTCGAGGCCCTCCGCGACATGAACCAGGTCACCGCCGAGGTCAAGGCCGGAGCCCGCGAGATGACCGCAGGCAACGAGCAGGTCCTCTCCGAGATGCGCCGCCTGTCGGAATCGGCAGAACTGATAGGCAGCAGCATCGACGAGATGGCTGGTGGCGCCGACGAGGTGAACAAGGGTGCCGCCCGGGTCTCGGACCTTTCAGAACGGACCCAGGATTCGATCGACGCCGTGGAGTCGGTGATCGGGAAATTCAAGGTCTAGGGAAAAGGCTGGCGATCAATACCAGCCATCGGGGTGCCCGCGCCATGAGGGAGCCGCTGTGACGATATCCCGCCCTGGCCTTGCATCTTGCGGAACATGATCCCCGCCGATTCCGGTGAGGCTGGGCAGAAGGTAATATTTAGTGGAAATCCGGGGATCGCCCTTCAAGGGATAGGGATCGTCCCAGGTTGTGTCGAGGAAAAGCCAGGTAGTGTCGACTAGGACATTGTTCCAGGCATGGGGGCCTCCGTCTCCGAGACCCGCTATGGCTTTTGCATGGATACCCATGTTCCGCAGAAGGGCTGTCGCGAGGCTCGTGTAGCCTTCGCATACGGCCGTGCCATTGTCGAGGGCAGCCAGTGCGCTTTGCTTTTTCCTTTGCAAGGGAGAATCGACACTCGTGGTGTCATAAAAAAGCGTCGTGACCACGAAGTCATGAACAGCCTTTATTTTGTCGGCATCATTCGAGAGGCCGTAGCTGAGGTCCCTGGCGATATTGCCTATGCGGTAGTCGTCGCCCTGAATCTCATCCGAGGGATATAGGGTGATCCCGTCTTCGTTCCGTGTATTGTTGACATGGAAGGTATAGGCTGCGGGGCTTGCGAAGCTCCAGCTGGAAAAATCGC
>JBMOIK010000574.1:0-2244 GCA_049317365.1 Rectinemataceae bacterium
GCCGGTCCCGGCATCAGTCCTCCTCGAAGCGAGTGGCGAAGAGGTGTTCTATCGATGCCACCGCCTGCTTCTCATCGGCTCCCTCGGCGATGATCCGGATCTGGCTGCCAAAGCTTGCGCCGAGAGTCATGACACCCATGATCGACTTGGCATTGATCTTGTTGTTGCCCTTGCCAAGCCAGATCTTGCTCGCGTACTTGCTCGCCGTCTGTACGATGAGCGCCGACGGGCGGGCGTGGATGCCGGCCCTGTTGCCGATCGTCACAATTACCTCGGTCATCGTCGCTCCATTCGTTTGCTGGGATAAAGCCGTCAGATGAAGTCGTCGCGGTTGAAATAGACTGCCCGCGCGCTTTCGCTTTCAAGCCATCGGAGGATGTTCTGGTTGAACTCCTTCGCGGAGTGGTAGCCCATCTTCTTGAGCCGCTCGTTCATCGCCGCCGTCTCGACGATGATGGGGATGTTGCGACCGGGCTTTACCGGGATCTCGAGCATCGGGACCTTGACCCCAAGTATCTCCTCCGTCTTTTCATCGGTGCCGATGCGGTCGTAGACCTTTTGGGGGTTCCAGTCCTCGAGCGCGCAGACCAACTGGATCTGCTTCTTGTCGCGTATCGCCCCAACGCCGAATAGGTGGGTGATATTGATGATGCCGAGGCCGCGGATCTCCATGTGATGGCCAATGATCTTGTTCGCGCCCTGCCCCATGATGATGGAGCCGTTCACGCAGCGGATTTCCACTACATCGTCAGCCACCAGTCTGTGTCCTCGCTCGATGAGTTCGAGGGCAGTCTCGCTCTTGCCGACGCCTGAGTCGCCGGTAATCAGGATGCCGATTCCATATACCTCCACCAATACACCGTGGACAGTCGTCTCGGGAGCGAAGAGATCGGACAGGACCCGGAGGATACGGCTGGTGAAGTCTGAAGAAGCCAAGGGAGTCTGGAGAACGGGGCAACCCGATGCTTCCGCTATCTCCATGAACAGTTTTCCCGGAGTGAGGTTGTGGGTGAAAACACAGGCTGGCAAGGGGAAGGAGAAGAAGCGCGTGAGGCTTTCGGTCTCTCCCCCAGCCTCGAGCTTGTCGAGATAGGCGTTCTCACCGCGGCCAAAAATGTGCAGCCGCTGCCAGGCGAAGGAATCAAAGAAACCAGAGAGCGGAAGACCCGGTCTATTTATGTCAGGCATCATGATCGTGCGGGAAAGCCCGGCCCGGCCACCCAGGCAATTGAGGCTGAGAGCGTTCTGTTCCTTGAGCTCGAGAGAAAGGAGGTCGAGGACGGTAAACTGCTTTTCATCCATGATCAGCGGGAGTCTACACCTAAAAGCGGGAAGGCGCAAATGCCAGTGCGCGGGTGGCAAGGAGGCGAATCGAAACGTTGACGAGCATCGATTCGCTCCTTGCCCTGATTCTCACTTGTGCTCCTGCATCTTGTCTTTTTCTTTGGTGATCTTCTGTTCCATGCGATCGATAAGCTTGTCGATGGTCGTCTGGATCTCGTAGTCGGTTTCCTCAAGGTGAGCCTGGGTGCCCTTTCTGAAGTTGATGGTCACCTCTCCCTTGAATTCCTTTTCCCTGGTAAAAATGAAAATCATATCCACGATAATGTCCTTCGCGTACGTGACCCGCTCCAGCTTCTTGTCCAGATACTCCCTGCTGGCATCCCCAAGGTCAAAATGCACGGAACGAACATCGATGGTCATGGGCACCTCCTGTCTACACTGTCGGCCCAGTAGCCGACCCCGGCACGCTGGCCGGCTGGACTTGCGCAGTCCGCTTTCGCGGCCGCAGGTAATGCAATTTCAGCTGTTCTTTCGCCTCCCGAAGGACGAATCCAAATCGAGTTCCTGCCGGTACTTTGCGACGGTCCGCCGCGCCAAGCCAATGCCACGCTTCGCCAATGCCTCGACGATATCGCGATCGGAAAGGGATGACTGCTCTCCCTCTATAATTTCCTTGATCACAAGCTTTACGCTCGACTTCGAGAATCGCGACCCGGCCGATCCAGCCCCGGAAATGGAATTCGAGAAAAAGTAACGGAACTGGAATATTCCCCAGTCAGTCTGGACGTACTTGGAGTTGGCAATGCGAGATACGGTGGTCTCGTGCACTCCGATGTCGCGGGCAACATCGCGCAGGGTGAGCGGCGACAGATGCTTCGGACCGTTCGCAAAAAAAGCCCGTTGCGATTCGACCACAGCCTTGGCGACCTTGAGGAGCGTCTGGTTGCGCTGGTGGATGCT
>JBMOIK010000575.1:0-2235 GCA_049317365.1 Rectinemataceae bacterium
CGGGGAAGCACGGCAAGAAGTCGTAGTGACTCATAGTACCGAAGAAGCTGGGGAAGGAAGAGGAAAAAACGCCGGGCGGGGAACACGAAGCATCCTTGTCCGAAAGACCGAAGCTATCGATGCCGCGCTTGGCAGGATGGGAATGTTCGTGCTGGTTACCAGCACCGACCTTTCCAGCGAGTCGATACTCGACTACTACCGTGAAAAGGATGGAGTTGAGAAATACTTCGATTCGCTCAAGAACAATCTCTTTCTGAAACGGCTGAGAATCCACTCGCACCAGACTATGGAAGGTCTGCTGTTCGTTGAATTCATCGCCATGATCCTGCGATCGGAAATGAAGGTAGTACTCAGGAAATCAAAGTTGCCTGATTCACTCTATATTCCTGAAATGCTTTCCGAACTGAGAAAGCTAAAACAGATCACCTTTGGCAAGAAGAAAGCCTTGACCGAAGTCTCGCGTCTTCAGAAAGACATCTTCACTGCCTTCGAAATCCAGCTTGACCCTCAAACCTCGTTATAACTTTGCCAAGAATTTAGGTCCAGAATTATACTCTATTCGGCATATTCCTTGGTGAGGATCTCGTACAAGGCTGTATTGATATAGAAATTCGAGCGCCCGATTTTTTCTTTCCGAAGCAGGCCGATCCGGACAATCTCCTCAAGATACTTGGTGGCCGTGAGGCGTGACACCGACAGGTCGGCCATCATGAAGTCGATCTTGGTGTAGGGATGGTAGAAGAGGTTGTTGATGAGGTCCTGGCTGTAGAACTTGAACTCAGCCCTGATGCGGTGCTTGTAGATCATGAGGGCTTTGGCGATGTCCTCGATGATGGCGATGGCGTGGCGCGATGTTCGTTCGATCCCCTCGAGGACATAGATGATCCAGGGCTCCCAGGCTCCCGAATCCCGAACTGCTTGGAGAAGACGGTAGTAGTCGCTCTTTGTCCTGATGAAATGCCGGCTCAGATAGAGCACCGGGATGTCGAGGAGCCCCTTCTGGACTAGGTAGAGGATGTTGATGATGCGGCCCGTGCGGCCGTTTCCGTCGTAAAACGGATGGATGCTCTCGAACTGGTAGTGGATGACCGCCATCTTCACGAGAGGGTCCGCATCGAGGATAGAATCGTCATTGATGATTTTCTCGAGGTTGGACATGAGTGACACGATCAGGTTGGGATCTTGCGGCGGCGTGTAGACCACTTCGCCCGTCCGGTCGTTGACGAGGTCGGTACCTGGAAGATTGCGGAATCCAGCACGATTGCCCTCGAGCTTCTCCTGGATCCGGACAATGTCATTCATTGTGAGAATCCGTCGTTCCCGGACGAGGTCAAAACCTATCTTGAGGGCATTGGCGTAGCTGCGCACCTCTTTGGCGGCTGCATTACCGGTGAAGGTCGGATAGAGCTCATCTCGATAGAGCTCATCGTGCGTGGTGATGATGTTCTCGATGGCCGAGCTGTCCTTGGCTTCCTGGAGGGCGAGCGTGTTGATGAGTATTCCTTGGTTGGGTATCGTTCCCGATACCCCCTTGAGCTCGGCGAGGTAGCGGTGCGCGGAGGCAACCTTTTTCAGGACTGCCTTCGTTTCGAAGTCGACCAAAGGAGGTAGTGGCGCTAGCGTGAAGCTCATGGCAGTCTCCAGGATGATAGGCAATGGTTCGCAGGAGATTCTATACACGTCCAGATGACATGTATAGATAAATGCGTTTTTCTATACAGGTTTGTATCATGACATGGAACTATTCAGGGCTGATCCAGCCCCCCAAACTCTGAACTTTTCTCTGACATTCTCGTCTAAGACCCCAACTCTGACCTTGACTCTGACCTTGAGAAACGCCCAACAGATGACAAGTAGTGCCAAATCCAGCGAAAAGCAGGCTGGACAATTTGTCTTTCGGGATATAGAATTAGCCAAGTGGTACGAAGCGGGGATAACTCGGGCTAGACCGGTTGGCAGGACAGTCGCTTGGTTCTTGTACAAGCGCGCCTCATCGACAGTCAGGATTTCGGCCTCTGCCTTTGTACACAAATCAGTCCATAGCGCCTCCATCTCCGGGACTCCCAACCGAATGACAAACATGGAGATAAGGACTTACTCGTTGCTGAAAGCTGTAAGATCGAGGGGCTCCGAGACCTTACCTTCATCGAGATTCTGCATGCTCGAGTCCATCACTGCCATGACCCCATCTGCCGAGAGATAACCAGGGGGTCTGTCGTGTTCGGTTCCCGGGCT
>JBMOIK010000576.1:0-2228 GCA_049317365.1 Rectinemataceae bacterium
ATGCCACGGGAAGAGGTCGCTTCGCCACTGCCGGTTCTCCTTGGTTTCCTGATGTTGGGTCCGGGGCACCCGTATGAGCTCAACAAGCTCTTCCGCCACGACCTGGGGAGTGTCTGGCGCGTCGGGCAAAGCCACATCTACGCCCATCTCACGCGGCTAGCCGAACTAGGCCTCGCGAAGGGCGGGACGGAAGCCCAGGACGGCCGTCCCAACCGGATTGTCTACCGCGTCGCCTCCGGGAAAAAATCCTTCCTCGCGTGGCTTCATGAGCCCTCGCAGCATGTCCGCAACATCAGGCTCGAGTTCCTGGCCCGCCTGTATTTTTTCCGGCGCCTGGAGCTTCCGGGCCTGCCCGACCTGGTCGCCGGCCAGAAGGCCCTCCTCCAATCACGCCTCGAATCCCTGGCCGAAGCCATATCCTCAACCGAGGACGAGTACGGACGGATGGTGATCGATTTCCGCCGCTGCGAAATAAAAGCCATCATCGGCTGGTTGGATCGCTGTCAGAAACCGCGGAGGAGTACATGAGCCCCGCTCCACCATCCGTCCCGGTGGGAATCCGTGGGCTGGCCGAGCTCTACGAACAAATTGCCCTCGCTCCCCATGTCAACGGTGTTTCCGTCGTGGCATTTGTCGGCGCGGGGGGAAAGACGAGCGCGATGTTCGCCCTCGCCCGCTCCTTCGCCGGTGAGGGAAAACGGGTTCTCGTCACGACGACGACGAGGATATTCCACCCCGGCGCCAGGTCGGAGCGCGAGGGGCGAGGCTTCGGAACCGTCATCACGCTGGACGGACAATCCAGCCCCGACGCGATCGACCGAGTGCTCTCCGCCGGCCCCCGTGTCGTCCTCGGCCTCACCGACGGGGACGACAGCGGCAAGCTGGCCGGTGTCGCTCCCGAACTCCTCTCAGCCTGCATGGCGGACTTCGACGTCATCCTCATCGAGGCCGACGGCTCGCGCGGACTGCCCCTCAAGGCGCCCGCTGCCCACGAACCGGTCATCCCGGCCTTCTGCGGCGCCGTCGTCGGAACCATCGGCCTGGACGCGCCAGGTTCTGCGATGGACGGACAGACCGTCCATCGCAGCGAGATCTTCGGGGCGCTCGTCGCCTGCGCGGAAGGGGAAGCGATCTCCTTCGGGCACCTCGCCAAGCTCGCTTCGGCACGCGGCGGCCTCTTCAAGGGCAGCCCACGGGGAGCGCGCAGGATTGTCCTTCTCAACAAGTCCGACACCGTGACGCCGGAATTCGCGGAAGGATGCGCCTCGGTCATCGCCGCGTCGGGGTCGGTGGATGGCGTCGTCATCGCGGCCTTCGGCGAAAACAGCGACACCAGGGGAGGAGAGGCATGATCCAGCGCATGCGTGGCATCGTCGTCGTCCGGGGGGCCGGGGACCTCGCGACGGGTGTGATCCTGCGCCTGGCCAGATCGGGGTTCAGCGTCGTGGCCCTCGAGGTGGCCGCCCCCACGGCGATCAGGCGGAGCGTCGCCTTTTCCGAAGCTGTGTACGACGGCGCGACCTGCGTGGAGGGACTGATCGCCAACAGGGCCGCATCTGTCTCCGAAGCGCTGGACATCGCGCGCAAGGGCTTCATCCCCGTGCTCGTGGATCCCCCGTGTACCAGCCTCGGCCATTTCTCGCCATTGGCCCTGGTGGACGCCATACTCGCCAAGCGCAACCTCGGCACCGATTCGTCGATGGCGCCGATCGTCGTGGCCTTGGGGCCGGGTTTCACGGCACCACGCGACTGCCATGCGGTGGTGGAGACGAACCGCGGACATTACCTCGGCCGCGTGATGCTCCAGGGCTCCGCGCAGGCGGACACCGGCACGCCGGGGACCGTCGGCGGGATCGGCGCCGAACGGGTTGTCCACGCTCCGTCCGGAGGCATTGTTGAAGCCCTGGCCCAGATCGGAGACAGCGTCGCCGCCGGCGATCCGATCCTCGCGTTGTGCGATCCAGAAAGCGAGGCACGCATCGTCGTGGCTTCGCCCTTGGGTGGCACGCTGCGTGGCCTGATCCGTCCCGGCATAAAGGTCGGCCCAGGGATCAAGGTTGCCGACGTTGATCCACGGCACGTGAGGGAACATTGCTTCTCGGTCTCGGACAAGGCACGGGCCGTTGCCGGCGGGGTTCTCGAGGCGATTCTGGCTTTAGGCGGAAGGCCCGAGTGATCTACCTGGACAACGCCGCGACGACCGCGGTCGATCCGCAGGCCAGGGCGGT
>JBMOIK010000577.1:0-2225 GCA_049317365.1 Rectinemataceae bacterium
GCCGACGATGCGACCCTGGCCAAACTCCGCGAACAGGGGGCCGAGCTGGCGCGGCGGGTCAAGGCGGCATTGTAGGACGGGGACTGACCCTCTGGGTTCGTCATCTCGTGCAGTGTCCTGCAGGCTCCGTGAGCCTGCAGTTCCTTCCATGTCCTCATGCCCGCGAGGGTTACTGCAAGATCCACCTCTGATTTTTCCAGATCCCACGCGGCTTGGGCTCGGCGCCAATACACCTTCGAGAGTCTGCAGAAACGGCAGAGCCTCAGATCGGTATCTGCGGCAATCGTATCCATTTCGTCCCACAACGGCCGGAAGGCCTTCCCTCGCTCATGGGGGGCTGGGCGCAAGCCTGGGAGCGCATGGAATATGGCGGCCTCGAACCTGTCATCGTTGCCGCCGTGGCGGGCTTTGGCTTCGTATTCCTCCACCGATTCATCATCCACCATGCCTTGGCCATTGGAGGCTTTACTCCTCAGGGATTCGCATTCCCGGTTTCAGCGACCATGCTCGCGAAGCTCCGCGACTACGATGCCTGCCTTGAAAGCTACTCAAGGGAGATAGGCCTCCATGTCAAGTATCGCCTGGACGACCATGGTGGGATGGAAGTACTGAACGATACTCTGCCCTGGCATCGCTATCCCGATCTGACGGTCCAGGTCGACTCTCTTTTCGGCTTTATCCGAGATATGATCGACGGAGCGATAGCCGAAGAACTCGACTAGTTTGCGGCCTACGACAAGGCCCGGACAGTCATGCTTGCCGTGGTCAACCTACCTGACCGGCGTCTGGATCTCTTCATGCGCCTGTCCCTGCAGAACAAGGGAAGGCTGTCCGCCTCCAAGCGAAGCCTTTTCGAGGAACTCGACGATGACGAAATACAGCGGCTTGAGCAGGCTCTCGCCGAGTCCGACGACCGGACGCATGGGCAGGCAGGCAATGATCCAAATAACTAGCTCGGCAGCTGGCGACACCGTGACCACAGCCCACTTTTCCGTTACACTGCGATCGGGAGCAGGGACGGGCGCTTGATGAGTCCCCTCGCATTCCGGAACCTGTCGCGACACGAAGGAGTCAATTATGAGCATAATCATCATTGCATTTTTCCTGGCAGCGACGCTTGGCTTTGCCGAGGATTCCCCGCTGTCCCGCCTGGCCTTTTCCGTCTCATCCCAGCCCGAACCTGAGGGCTCGACAAGCAGCGCCCGGCCTTCCTATGAGCTGGGAGGGAGCCTGTCCTCGGCCATCTACTTCAACCGGCGCATCGCCTCGACAACGGGCGAACTTGCCCTGGGCACTGACAGCATGGGCAACCCCGCCGCCTCCAGTTCGCTCAACCTCGAACGGACCGACAGCACTGAACTCTTTGTGATGCCCATCGAATACCGCCTGGCAGGCCTGACGCTCGATGGCCTTGCGCCCGAAGGCCTTACCCTCGGCGCAGGGCTCTACGCCAGCCTTTCGAACAGCCGCAACGTCGGATTTTTCGTCCTCAACGGGGGTGGCGACTACACGGGCCTGGACCGTACCAATTCCTATGACTCATCGAGTTCAGGCCAGTTCTACGGTCCGGTGCTCACCCTCGAAACAGGCATCGATGCAGGGTTCCTGTCGGTCAAGCCACGAATTGTCATTGTACCGATATTCTATTTCAGCGAGTCCCTGGGCATAGCCATCGCCCCCCTCCTCGCTTCGGCGGGAAGTGGCTCGCTGGCGGCCCCGCCATCCGCAGTGTCGACACTGGCGACGGCACGCCCACCACCGTAACAACTCCTGCCTTTATTTTAGGCTATTCCTTTTTCCGCGACTGAGCCAGCGGCGATTGGTGCGGAGCTAGATGGTCAGGGGGGCGTCTGAAACTCTTCAAAGCCCCTCGATCTCCTTTTGGCTCAAGCCCGTAGCCTTTTCGATGATATCCAGAGCCACGCCTAGCTGCTTGAGGTTGCGCGCATCCTCGGCCTTTCCCTCGGCCTTTCCCTCTTTTAGCCCTTTGGCGGTAGCTGCTGCAAGGTAGGTTGCCTGGTCGTGGAGCCATTTTTGGTGGGCTTCATACTCGTACATGAGTTCGGGGTTGGTATGGAATAGCTTGTATGCCTCATCGACTTTGGCGAAGAACTCGTCCCGCTCAATCAGTGACTGGATCATAGTCTGGCTGCCTCCTTCGCTTCCCAGCAACTGTAACAAGTTCTCGAGGCGTCCGCAATCAGGGCTCCAGTCTATGAGGGGGA
>JBMOIK010000578.1:0-2190 GCA_049317365.1 Rectinemataceae bacterium
CCGTCGCTGCGCTAACGCTCCGCTAGTTTCATCAGGGGTACGCGCGAGACACCCGCGACACCCGCCGTCCTGCCCGGTTCTGCGAAGCGCTTCGCCGGGTTTGACTCCTTCGCGTCGGCTTGGGTGCTTCCCGCCTGATCTCGTGGTGGTAGGGTTCCAGTCCCGCGGCTCCCCCTGCCTTCGAAGTCCTCGCCCGCTTCGCGGGCTCCGGGCTTCTCCGGCACCCCCACTCCTATGTCTATCGCCAAGCCACCCGTTCCATTCTACCACTTCATATCGCTTCGGCTTGAGCGCAAGCCGGTCCTCCAAACAACCGTTGTCGCACTCCCTAAGCCGGGCCAGGATCCAGAGCAATTCGAGCACTCGACTTAGGTGGATAAGAACCTCGTCGAGGGCAAAAGCCCTTCGCGATCAATCAACACGCCCCCCAAGGCTGGTCCCTCACCCCTCCTCATCCGCGATTTTGAGACCAAGGCTTGGCCCGCCTCATGATTGCATATTTTAAGCTGCCGTCCAATATCTCCAACAAGATGCCCGGTTGGCTCGTAATCACTTTGACAGGAAGAACATCGGTGGATAGTATACACAGACATGAGAAAGCCAGCGGATAGGTGAAGCAAATGCTGCTAGCACAAAACAATTGCAAAATGGAGAGATCATATGCCATCCACTTCTGAGGTTTCCCTTCCCCGCATCGGCCTCAACGCCTATATCCGCTCCCGCTGGGGGATCATCACTAACGTCGAACCCTTCGATTCCCGAGGACCCGAGGGTGTCCTGCACCTTGTGACGATAGAGTATGGGGCCGCCGACGGCGGTGGAGATGATACGGTCGTCTGGGAACGTGAGGCAGACGCGCGGGTCCTCGAGATCTCGAAAATAGGAGACCTCTCCAGTACCAAGCCGATGGATCCCGATGACCATGCGGCTATGATCTCGGCTGCCCGCTGGAACGCCCTGACTCCCTTCTTGTCACCCTACTCCCCCACGGAGAGGGCGAAAAACCTCGCCTCCAGTCCGCTCTTCGGCGCGGTTCAGGGGGAGGACTACCAAATGGTCCCCCTCCTCCAGGCGCTCTCGATGGAGCGCATATCGCTCCTCCTTGCGGATGATGTAGGCCTTGGAAAGACTATCGAGACAGGACTCATCCTGACCGAGCTCCTCCTCAGGCGAAAGATACGGCGAGTACTCATCCTCACCCCTGCGAGTCTCAAGGCGCAGTGGAAAGAGGAGATGAAGGAACGCTTCAGCCTCGGCTTCGACGTCGTCGATCGCGAGGAGACCGCCCGGTTCCGCCGTAGTCAGGGGCTCGAGGCGAATCCGTGGCGACTTCTTCCGCGCATAATCGCGAGCTACTACTACCTCAGGCAGCCGGACGTCCTCGAGCAGTTCCTGTCGACTTGCCGCGATGCGGTAAGGCCAGGTGGAGAAGGCGGCAGGCTTCCCTGGGACCTTCTCATCGTGGATGAGGCGCACAACCTGATGCCCGTTCCCTTCGGCGAAGAGTCCGACCTCACGAAGATGTTACGGGAAATAGGTCCATACTTCGAGCACAAGCTCTTCCTCACCGCGACTCCCCATAACGGCCACACGAGAAGCTTCACTGGGCTGCTCGAGCTTCTCGATCCCGTTCGCTTCATCCAGAAGAGTGAGCTCTCCGAGAATGAGCGCACTCTCGTCAAGAACCTCGTCGTGAGGCGGCTGAAGCGAGAGATCAACGCCCAGGATAGGGCCGCAAAGCGTCCGCAAAGATTCGTCGATCGGAGCGTATCGCCCGCTCCGGTATACCTGAAAGCGACTGAGGTTCGGCTCTACGAAGCCTTCGGTGAGTTCCGCAGCTCCATGAAGAAACTGGTCAGGTCAGCGGGGATCGAAAAGAACAGAGTAGGTGCGTTCGCCGTCGAGATATTGGCAAAGCGCCTCCTCTCTTGCCCCTTCGCCTTCGCAGATTCCTGGTTCAGGATGGTGGCCAACCTTCGTGATGAAACCGGAGGGAGCGAGCTTGATTCTCCGGCAGATACGGCCAATGAGGCAGCCGTCAAGAGAGCCAAGCGTGACCTGGATAACGAGACCGAAGACGATCAGGAAAAGAACTCGCGTGAGGGCTTCGCGAGCGCGACGGTTGGTGCCTGGCTCAAGCCCTGGGCTTCGCAGCTGAAGAGTGAGATAGATGCGATAGGCGACGCGATC
>JBMOIK010000579.1:0-2189 GCA_049317365.1 Rectinemataceae bacterium
GGGCGACCGTGGAGTCCAGAGCCGTGGCAAGCAGAGCCTGAGACCGGGCGGCATCATGTATTCGGCGGTGTCCGGCATCTGGCAGACGGTATGGCTCGAACCGCTGTTTTCGCCTGGAGCAGCGCTGGGACGCATCGATGCGTCCTGTGACCTGGTCAGGGGATTGCTCTCGCTGCAGATCGGGGCCTTGGGGGCTCCCATGGGCGCGGCCGGGGGCGCTGGCGCAGGCGCAGCCGGGGCTCTGGCCGAGGGCTTCCTGTATCGCGTGGAAGAGCAGGAGGGCCTCGCACTCGAGGGCAGTGGCCTGATCGGCGAGGTGATGACCCTTCCCTTCGACGGTGCCAGGCCCTGGAGTCCTGCAGATCCTCACCTCTACCGCCTCTCGGTGGAGACCGAGGGCGGCGATCGTACTAATTCATATTTTGCCTGGCGGAGCTTCGGCGTCGGCGACGGCGGCGACAAGGACAGTTCGGGCAGGGGGAGTTTCCTCCTCAACGGCAAGCCGCTTTTCCTGCATGGTGTCCTCGACCAGGGCTATTGGCCAGATGGACTCTATACAGCGCCGACCGACGAGGCCCTGGCCTTTGACATCGAGGCTGCCCGGCGCCTCGGATTCAACATGATACGGAAGCATGCGAAGGTGGAACCGGCACGGTGGTACTATCACGCGGCACGGCTTGGCATGATCGTGTTCCAGGACATGCCAGCGGGGGGGAGGCCGCGCGATCCCTTTGTCCTCGGAGCCCTGGGCCTCTTTGGCCCTCCCCTGGATGACCGGAAGCCCCTGGCCCGCTGCATCGGAGGAGCTGGCGACAGGAAGGGGAGACAGGACTTCCTCGTCGAGTTGTCCACCATGGTCACTGAATTGCGGGGCGAGGCGGCCCTGGCCTCCTTCTCGCCCTTCAACGAGGGCTGGGGACAGTTCTCGGCTGCGGAGGCGGTGGCGATCATCCGTACCCTCGACCCCAGCCGTCCCGTCGATGAAGCCTCGGGCTGGTTTGACCAGGGCGGCGGCGACTTCGCGTCGATCCACCGCTATTCGGAGCGCCTCCCATGGAAGGCGCCGCAGCTCCGGAAGCCGGCCCGCGCCTGGTTCTTTTCCGAGTACGGGGGCCTCGCCTGGAGCGTCCGGGGCCACTTCTGGCCACGAAAAAAGGAATTCGGCTATCGGCGATTCTCCGACCAGAGGGGCCTGGAGGAAGCCTGGCTCAAGCTCCTGGCCCGGGAGCTGGAGCCCAAGATCCACAAGGGTCTGGCAGCTGCCTGCTACACCCAGATCACCGACGTGGAGCAGGAAACCAACGGCCTGTTGAGCTATGACCGCCTGATATGGAAGGTGGACGAGGGAAGGGCGAGGCTGGCCGGGGAGGCGCTGCTCGCGGCCGGAACCTCGCAGGTCGCAACCCCATGAACTGTGCATGAACCGCAGGGGGCAGCCTTTCCCTTTTTCAGGGAAATCGCTACCTTCGCGCGTGGGCCTTGCCTTCGCAGTCGCATGCGAATCGAGGTTCAGGAAAGGAAACAAAATCAATGTCCCAGTCTGTCCTCTGGGTAGGCATCGATATCGGATCGACTACCGTGAAGATCGCTGCGGTCGAGCCGGAGACAGGGAATCTGGTCCACTCGCGCTATCTCAGGCACGAGGCGAAGCAGGCCGCAGTCACGTCCGAGCTCCTCGATGAGACGATCAAGCTGTTTCCAGGAAGGGAATTACGGCTTGCCCTCTGCGGCTCAGGGGCTTCGGGCATCGCCACCGCCATCGGTGCCTTCTTCGTGCAGGAAGTGGTTGCCGGGGCGATAGCGATACGGAAGCTCCACCCGGAGGCTTCGACCGCCATCGAGCTCGGCGGACAGGACGCCAAGGTCGTCTTCTTCACCCGGGATGTCGAGACGGGGGAGCTCCTCGCCTCCGACATGAGGATGAACGGAAGCTGCGCCGGGGGGACAGGGGCCTTCATCGACCAGGTGGCAGAGCTTCTGGCGACGAAGACCGAGGCCTTCAACAGTCTGGCCGAGGAGGGCCTCACCCTCCACGACATCTCGGGGCGCTGCGGCGTCTTCGCCAAGACCGACATCCAGCCCCTCCTGAACCAGGGCGCGCCGAAGTCGGACATCGCGCTCTCGTCCTTCCACGCCATCGCGAAGCAGACAATTGGTGGATTGGCGCAGGGCATGGAGATCAGGGCTCC
>JBMOIK010000580.1:0-2183 GCA_049317365.1 Rectinemataceae bacterium
CCTGGACATGTTCACCCTCGAAAAAAGCCTCGTATACTTCGTAAACGGCATCGCCTCGAACGAGGCTGTCCTGGAGAAGCTCAGGGTCTACGCGGGGAAGACCGTCAAGGATCCCAACGAGCTCGGCATCCTCGACGACATCGTGATCGAGAACAAGCAGTGCGGAAAGCAGGCGGAAATCTACTCGAGCATCCTGACGGGCCTGATGGACGCCCGGGGCTCGGTGGTCAACAACAACCTGTCGATCCTGATGAAGCAGCTCACCATCGTGTCCATCATCTTCATGCCGATGAACGTTCTGGCGGGAATGGGCGGCATGTCGGAATTCTCGGCGATGACCCAGGGCACGCCCTACTGGCTGTCCTACTCGCTCTTCGCGATGGGCTTGGTCGCTGTGGGCTTCATCACCGTCTGGATACTCAGGCAGACCGGCCTCGACTCACGGGACAACATGGTCAAGGACGAAGGCCGCGGCAAAAGGCGGAGCCGCCTGCCTGGATTCCTGCGCAAGAAAAGGTCGGGCTATGACGAGCAGGGCTTATGAAATCGGAAGTCAAGTACCGAGCTTGGGTTTCACCCGGGCCAGTCCTTCAGATGCTTCCTTCAGGTCTGACTTCAGGGTGAGGGCCTTGTTGTAGGCATCCACCGCGCGCTGCCACTCGCCGAGTTGCTCGCAGGTCTGGCCGAGGCGAAACCACCAGCGGGGAAGCGAGGGCTCGCGCTTGACTGCGGTCGAGTAGGCGATATCCGCATGGGCCCAGCGACGCATCCTGAGATAGGTTTCGCCCATGAAAAAATAGGCTGTCGCCAGCCTGTCCACATACTGGCCAGATTCAATATACCGCTGGAAAGAAGCGAGGGCCTTGTCGCTGTTGCCGAGATAGAAATACGACTCGCCCATCTGCTCGACGATGCGTGAATCTGCACCGTTCTTGAGCGCCTCGACGCCGGCATCGATGACTTCCTGGTGCTTCCCGAGGCGGAAAAGACTCCAGCACTTGACTGCCCAGGCGTCCATGCGTTTGGGTTCAGCAATGATTTCTTTTTCGCATATCGATATAGCCTTACTGTACAGGGCAGTGGCATCGGCACTCCGGCCGGCACCCTCAAGGTCCCGCGCTTGCCTATATATAAGAACCGCGTCTGCCCTCGGCGGATCTGCCGTCTGGGCGACCACAGCGAGCGACAAAGAGGCGAGAATAGCGAGGGCACATACAGGCATATAGCGACGCATGCGGCAAGTATTGTCCCAACGCCTAACAACAGGCAAGTAGCCCATCCTGTGAGGGTAAATACTGAGACCCAATGTCGCATTTCATTAATCAAAACGCATTTTCTATTTTTTATCCGTATATAAACCCTCGTAGACGAATATCTACACTCTCTTTCCTCTCCTTTTGCTTGCGACTCATGATTCCCAGAAATAATATAATCATAGAGTTTGGGTGGCAAAGGCCGTTTGCAATCCAGACTTCGACCAAGTAAGCACAATTAAAAGCCCAAGTAAACAACATTCAAAAATGTGACAAAAAAGGCATTTTTATGCCTGTTCCTGCCTAAATGATACAAAACAGCAGAGGGAGATAAAAGCGTAGGCGCTCCGATATGGGGCGCCTTCTCTTTTTCTCCGACAGCCGCCGAACACCTGGGCAGCCGCCTCAGCCAGGCTTGTCCCTCGCCGCTCATCTCGGATACTTTTGTCGCTTGTCCCCACCTTCGGGTACCGGGGAATCTCCACAGATGGACGGCAGCAAAGCAATGGTATTGCCTGAGGGCTTCCGCAAGCTCGAACCCGCACGGAGGCGGAACCTCCTCCATGAAATCCTGTTTGGCGAATCCGCTGCCAAGGGCACGACGCACGAGGATTTCCTTTCGACTGGCCGGGATGAGAGCCTTATCGAACTCGCGAGCCTTATGGTCGAGTCCTCCATCGGCTACGCGCCGATTCCCCTTGGCATCGCGCACGGATTCCTCATCGACGGGATCCACCACGAGTTCCCGATGGCCACCGAAGAGCCCTCGGTCATAGCCGCAGCCAGCTATGCTGCACGCATCATCGCCAAATGCGGGGGCTTCACCACCTCAGCCACCGACCCTGTCATGGTCTCACAGATCTTCCTCGAAGCTGTCGACGAGGGAGGACTCGCTCGGATCCGCGAAAGCGCCCAGCTGATCGGGCAGGG
>JBMOIK010000581.1:0-2177 GCA_049317365.1 Rectinemataceae bacterium
CCATGGCCTCGGGCCTCCCCGAGCTCGCTCGCCCCCTGGTCGTGCGTGCCCCCGATGCATCCCTGCCCGATGCCGCTTCGCTGCTGGCTGCCCTCGTCGGCACTGCGGGCTTTGCCGAGTTCGAGCTCGTCCTCGGACTCGACATCCTCTCTACCTGGCCTGACCCGGAAGCCACCCTTGCAGCCCTCGCGCTGGCCTTTCCAGAGTCCCGCATCATCCTCGGCGAGACCCTGCCGAGGAAGGGAGGAAGGCTTTCCTGTCTGCTTGTCCCCGGATCGCCCGAGCGGCTCTTGCTCGAGGCCGCCGAGTCGGGGTTCTACGCGCGCGATGACCTACCCTCGCTCGGAGCCCTGCCGGAAACCGGAGGGAATCCGGAGGGAAGACCGGGGAGCGCTTCCTATGCCTATGAGGAGCTCGTTTCGGAGTATCCGCGCAGGTTCTCGGAAGAAGAGCTCTCCTCCTGGCTGTCGCCGGCCTCCCCCTTCGGCGCCTGGCTGCTGCAAAGCCATGATGAGGCAGCACGAGCCAGGCTGGCCGCTCTGCTCTCCGCCGGCTCAAGGCGCGGGCCTGTCCCATGGAGGCTCGCGCTGGGAATATCGCAGCACTGACAGTTTCATGGTCGAGCGCATTCCATGCAGGTCAGGCAGGCCTTCCGGACAGCGGAGCCTGCCGGGAACCGGCATCCGGGCACAGGGGAAACAGGGTCCCGCGCAGTCAATTAGCATATCATCATAATACTTAGTTCTTTATCACAATTAGTTCTTCATGAACACAATTATTAGAGTATTGTACTAATTAGTATTGATAACGATGGATGCCCTTCCGCTGCCGCGGAGGCCGGATTTCCTGCCCCGTGCCGGTCACGGATCGGCGGTGGCATCCGCTTTCGGGGGATCTCCGGCCTGCTCGCCGGAAAGCCCAATGGAGGCTGCTGGCGTGGAGGCGATCCCGAGCATGGCGTTGAGCCCATCCTCGAGTGCCAGCCATTCGAAGCCCGAATCAGCGTCCCAGACAGGGAGGAAACGCGCGCAGAGCACCTGGGCAAGCTGGCGGTCGGCAATGGAGTCCCCGATCACGGCAATCCTCCCGCGCTCGAAGCGAGGTGGGTTTCCCCGCTCCGCCTCATCGAGGGAACGGGCGATTCCTGCCCAGGCAGCGATGGTCTCGGAGCCGGAACCTGCCCATCCGCGGAACACACGCGAGACCTTGGGCACTCCGGGCATTGATGCGAGGGATCTACGCACAAAGACAGTTGGCAGACTCGTCACGACAATGGGTCTGGCCCAGGGCGGAAGGCCGCCCAGAATCCTCGAAACCTGGCCGCGCGGCACAAGTGCCTCCGCAGCCCTGAGCCGCCTGTCGACCTCGAGCACAAAGCCTCGCACCGGAACGAGGATGCGGCCGAGCTCGCCACGGGTTGCGGTCTTCCGGGCAAGCGTAACCGGGTCGGGTGAGCGCTCCAGGGCGAGCCAGGCTCCGAGCATCCGTCCGATTCGCCCATAATTGGATGCAGAGGGCCCCTCCTCCTCGCCAAGGAGGGTGAGAACTGCGGCGAGCTGGCGCATCAGTCCTCCTGATCGGAGGGCACGGCCATCGAAGGCTGCGATCCAAGCAGCTCGGAGAGTCAGCTCTGGAACGGAACCGGCGAAAGAGAACTGGAAGGCGGGAATCAGGACTCCACGGACCAGGGTGCTGACTGCTTCGAAGAGAAGGCGCTCGCCTGAGAGCACAACCAGGAAGCCGGGAGAGGGACTTCGCCTCGCACGACCGGGCGTTCGTAAAACTCTGCGTTCGCGGGACATGGGACTCACTCGTTTCCCCCTCCAAAGAGTTATCGACCCGCAAAGACCTCCCCTTGACCTTCGGCGCTGTGGAAGTCACCATCCGCGCCCATGAGCAACGCAGGTTTCAGGAATTCGGAGGCTGTTTTCGAGTTCCTTCTCGGTTTCGTGAACCTCGAGAAGGGCCAGGCCACCGAACTCAAGCTTGACCGCATGAGGAGCCTCGCCCTGGCCATGGACTCGCCAGAGCTCGCCTACCCGAGCATCCATGTCGCCGGATCCAAGGGCAAGGGTTCGGTTTCCATGATGATCGCCCGGATCCTCGAGGCCTCGGGCTGGAAGGTCGGGCTCTACACCTCGCCCCACATCCTCCGCTGGAAGGAACGTATCAGTCTC
>JBMOIK010000582.1:0-2151 GCA_049317365.1 Rectinemataceae bacterium
TAGGCCGTAAGGATGGGAGCCTCCGAAACGGGAGGAGCGCTTGGCCTCGGGTCCTCTCCCTCTTCCGCCTCGTATATGCAGGCAGCAAACACGCGGCTCTCCCGATGACCGCGTATGGCGGGGGACTCTTCGAACCGGGGAAAGGCGACTCCGAAGACCCTACGTCCCGCGCCTTGGCAGCCCTTGAAGATGTGGCAAAACCCCTGTCCGATGCAGAGATCGCCCAGCTCCTCGATCTTCTGTGCTACGCGACCTATCGCACTAGGCAAGGACGTGGATCGATCCCGGTAAAGGCGCCCGTGGACTTCTCCGACCTCTCGAGCGAGTACATCGGCATCTTGTACGAGGGCCTCCTCGACTTCGAGCTTCGCCGCGCCGAGGCGGATGATGCCGTAGTATTCCTGAACGCGGGTAACCAGCCGGCCCTTCCCTTGTCCCGCCTCGAGGATATGTCCGACGGGGATATAGAAACGCTCTTTAAGGAACTTGTGAAAGCAGCCAAGAAAGAGGCGAAAGGCGAGAATACCGATGAAGAGGTTGAGGATGAAGATACAGAAGAAGACGAGGAAAACGCTGATGGCGAAGAGTCGGAGGAAGCTGCCGATGTAACAGTTGAAGAAGCTATCGAAGAAGAACCTCAGCTAGAGGAACGGAGTGCCGAAGATCTCGCGGCAGACCGAATAAAAGGCTGGAAACACCGTGCGGCCATGGCGATGGAGCGCAAGAAGCGGAAGACCGAATCTGATGCTGACTACCACGAGAGGATCGAGCGCGCGAGTCGTACTGTAAGTGTGAGGGACGTTCTCCCGGGCGAATGGTACCTCGTGCGCTGGGGTGGAACTCGAAAGGGTTCCGGTACCTTCTATACGCCGCCGGGACTCGTGGAGCCGACCGTGCGCCGTACCCTTGAGCCGCTTCTCTATGAGGTGGAGAATGGCGCTCGCCGAGCCAAGTTACCGGAAGCGATACTGTCGCTCAAAGCTGCGGATATCGCTATGGGCTCAGGCTCCTTCCTAATTGGCGCCCTTCGCGAGATTACAGATGCCCTCGTGGAAAGTCTCTACATTAATGGGCGTATAACTGATCGCGAGGATGGAACTGTCTGCCGCCTGGCCGACGGCGGGAACGCCGGGATAATCGACGACATGATTCCCCTTCATCAGAGCCATGACTCCTTCGAGGATAGGCTACGGGGTCGCTTGAAGCGCCATGTCGTGGAGCGCTGCCTCTATGGCGTAGACATAGATCCCCTGGCCGTGGAGCTCGCCCGCCTCGCCCTCTGGGTGGAGACGATGGACTACGAGCTCCCCTTCACCTTCCTCGATCATAAGCTCAAAGTCGGCAACAGCATCGTGGGCTGCCGCTTCTCCTGGCTCGGGCACTACCCCGTCAACGCATGGTCGAGGGAAGGCCCCGATAAAGAGCATCCCTGGACCAAAGCCTACAAGGAGTTCATGAACGGGAGCGTGAAGCCCTCGATCTGCTCCTGGCTCGAGGCGGAGCAGGGGCAGATACTCATGTTCCAGGAATACAATGCCCTTCGCGGCAAGGTCCACAGCGAAGGCATGGCTGCCTTTGCCGAGCTTCATGCTTTGCCTGTGTGGCAGGCTGAGGAGAGACGTCGGATTTTCCAGGAAAAGATCGAAGGGAATGCATCGGTCAAGGCCCTAAAGGATCAGCTCGATCTCTGGTGTGCCCTCTGGTTCTGGCCTGCCGACAAGCTCGGTGATGCTCCGCTAGCTGGAAGCCTTGCGCGACCGGGGCCAGTGGCTCTCGAGATCGCGCGCACGCTTGCTAGGGAGGAACGTTTCTTCCACTGGGAGCTCGAGTTCCCCGACGTCTTCATTGGAATGATAGACGGCAAGGCTTCCGGCTTCGATGCCATTCTTGGGAATCCACCATGGAATATCCTTAAGCCGTATTCGAAAGAGTTCTTCTCAAACTTTGATCCGCTCTATAGGTGCTATGGGAAGTCGCAAGCTCTTGCTAAGCAGAAGGAATACTTCGCCATTGATGCGGCACGCAAAATAGAGTGGGATCAATATCGAGCCAACTCCAAAGCAATGTTGAACTGGACAGTGCTTATACATAATCCATTCGGTGATCCAAAGAGTTCAGATTCAGGAAGTATAGTGCTTAAGCGGGGCAGCG
>JBMOIK010000583.1:0-2148 GCA_049317365.1 Rectinemataceae bacterium
CCCTGACGCTGATCAGGGAATCGACCGTGCCGTTGGCGAGCCTCCGGATCTCCGAGGCGACGATGCGGAAACTCATGCCTGCCGATCCTGCCGATCCGGCCGATCCCGCCGAGGAGGCTTCCAGCTCGGCGTTGAAGGCAATTATGCGGGTCTGGTTGGCGATGCCGTTGATGATCTCGATGATCTCCCCGATGGAGGATATCTCCTCCGTGAGGCCGTCGATCTCCCCGAGGGTCCTCTGGTTCGCGTCCTTGATCTCGTCCATCTTGAGGATTGTCTCCTGGACTTTTCCGAAACCGGCATCGACCGAGTCCTGGCTGTCGCGTGCGCTCCCTGTCAGGTCGCTCGCGCGGTCACGGATCTCTTCGTTGATGCGGTTGGAATCCTCCATCGTGCTCACCACCTCCTTGACGGCCGAGGCCTGCTGGGTGGTGGAGGCGACCGTTTCCCGGACCTGTGAGGAGAAGCTCATGACGGCGCTCGAGAGCTTGTTGGAGGCCGACTCCATCTGCGAAAGCACGAGCCGGAAAAGGTCGAAGGCGCGGTTGATGCTCAGCGCCGTGAGGGCGTAGCCGTCGCTGAGGTCGGAGGGGATGCGGCGCGAGGTGTCACCCCGGTCGATCATGTCGATGAGGGCGGACTGGATGGCTTCAAGGCGCTTCCGCTGGAAACGCTGGCCGTAGATCAGGACGGGGCTGATGGTGGCCAGGTTCATCGCGAGGGTCGCGATCATGCGAGGGGCGAAGAAGGAAAAATGGGCTGGATCGATCTGGATGGCCACGATGAGAAAGAAGATGCCCAGGCTCGTGATCGCAGTGGGCATGATGAGCGGGAGGTAGTTCATGGCCTTCCCAAGCCTCCTCGCGCCGACAGTGGACTTCGCCAGAAGATCGGCGAGCGGGCCATCGGAGATCTCCTCGGCGAACCTCGTCGTTGCGGAGCGCAGGTAGTAATAGATGAAAAGACCCGTCACGAAGCTCGCGTAGAGTCCAAAGGTGAAGGTGGCCGCTATGTGCCAGAAGACCTCGAACTGCCCGGCCAGGAGAACGAGGGCGCCGGCGGCGCAGAAGAACATGCGAGCGAGCACGAGGCAGGCCTGGATGAAGGGCAGCTTGGTGAGAAAGGAGAAGAAGCGCGCCTTCTTCCGCTCGTCCAGCCTTCCTTCCCGCCATGCGGCCAGGCCGCGCTTTGTCTTGCTTCCCAGATATACGTTGAGGGGAAGGGCGAGGAAGACCTGGTTGATCGCCATAAGAATGGCAATCTTGAGCAGGAAGTCGACCGGCGACACGCGCGTGAAGTCGACCATGAGCCCGCCGTAGGCTGTGGCTATCGGTGCACCAACGACATTCGCGAAGAGTTCGGTGAGATAGAAGCGCCTCAGGAGAACCGCGTCGCTTCGTCTCGGGGTCTTGCCCATCCACGTCCACCTTGGCCGAAGGATCTTGGGAATCGGTCTCGGACGTGATTGTATGTCGTCCTGCAACCGGAAAAAGCTTTCTCGGGCAAGTATAGTGGTGTCTTCCATCGTAGCAAGGGACAGGGGCTGCACAAAGTGAAAAAGATCCTGCTTCCCCATTGAGAAGCGCCATCGCCTCGCCTACTATAAAATAGCTGGAGGACAGCATGACAGAATCTCCCGACCCCGCCCTCGTCAGGCGAATCTCGATCAAGCTGGCGATAACGTCGTTCCTGATACAGGCGGCCTCCCTCTATTCCAGCGAATTCTTCAACAGCGTCTTTAACAATCGGTACGATTCGCTCGGCCTTGATCTTGTCGGACGCCTGCCGATGGTCTTCAAGCCCACGGTCTTCATCGTGTTTCTGGTCGCCTATGCCCTCCAGCTGGCCGTGATGCTGATCACGCTCAGGCCGATGTTCGAATACCTCAGGCGGGGCAAGGGCTACGACGCGGCGCGGGGAGCTGCCGTCAAGCTGCCCTGGCGCATCGTCCTCATCCAGACCAGCGTCTGGATCATCGGCACCACCGGCTATTTCGCGATGCTGGGATGGCATACCGAAAGCGGCATTCCCTACTCGATCAGCATCGCGCTCAAGCTCGGGACAGGCCTGATCGGCGCGCTTTTCATCTGTGTCATTGCGAATATCCATCTCCTGCCGGCCAAGCGCGCACTGGCGATCGTAGACATC
>JBMOIK010000584.1:0-2146 GCA_049317365.1 Rectinemataceae bacterium
GCCAAAATCCCCGACGGTCCGATTGAGAAGAAGTGGACCTCTTTCAAGAACAACGCGAAGCTCATCAGCCCTGCGAACAAGCGGAAGTTCAAGGTCATCGTCGTCGGCACCGGACTCGCGGGCTCCTCGGCCGCAGCCACGCTCGCCGAACTCGGTTACCAGGTGGAGAGCTTCTGCTTCCACGACAGCGCCCGCCGCGCCCATTCCATCGCCGCGCAGGGAGGCATCAACGCCGCCAAGAACTACCAGAACGACGGCGACAGCGTGTGGCGCCTCTTCTACGACACCATCAAGGGAGGCGACTTCCGCGCCCGTGAGGCTAACGTCTACCGTCTTGCCGAGGTCAGCGGCACCATCATCGACGAGTGCGTCTCACAGGGAGTTCCCTTCGCCCGCGAATATGGTGGAGAGCTCGCGAACCGCTCCTTCGGCGGAGCCCAGGTCTCCCGCACCTTCTACGCCAAGGGGCAGACCGGCCAGCAACTCCTCCTCGGAGCGTACTCCGCGCTCAGCGCCCAGATCGCCCTCGATCGCGTCACGATGCATGAGAATTCCGAGATGCTCGACCTCGTCCTTGTCGACGGTCACGCCAAGGGCATCGTCACCCGTGACCTGATCACCGGCGAGATCGAGAGTCACGCTGCCGACACGGTCCTCCTCTGCACAGGAGGCTACAGCAACGTCTACTACCTTTCGACGAATGCCCGCGGGTCGAACGTCACCGCTACCTGGCGCGCCTACAAGCGAGGAGCGGCCTTTGCCAATCCCTGCTACACACAGATCCACCCGACCTGCATTCCAGTGGCCGGAGACTATCAATCCAAGCTGACCCTGATGTCGGAGTCCCTCCGAAACGACGGCCGCGTCTGGGTTCCTAAGAAGAAATGCGACTCCCGCGCGCCCAAGGACATTCCAGAGGAGGAGCGCGACTACTACCTCGAACGGAAGTACCCCAGCTACGGCAACCTTGCCCCACGCGACATCGCATCGCGCAGCGCCAAGGAAGTCTGCGACGAGGGTCGCGGCGTAGGACCCGGTGGTCTCGGCGTCTACCTCGACTTTGCAGATGCCATCAAGCGACTCGGCAAGCACGCCATCGAGGAGCGCTACGGCAACCTCTTCGAGATGTACGAAAACATCACCGGCGAGAACGCCTACGAGCGCCCCATGCGCATCTATCCGGCTCTCCACTACACCATGGGAGGACTCTGGGTGGACTATAACCTGATGAGCACCATCCCGGGACTCCATGTCCTCGGCGAGGCCAACTTCTCCGACCATGGTGCGAACAGGCTTGGAGCCTCGGCACTCATGCAGGGACTGGCCGATGGCTATTTCGTCATCCCCAACACCCTCGGCGAGTACCTCTCCACCCAGTTCGGGAAGAAGATCTCCACCGACATGCCCGAGTTTAGGAAGACCGAGGAAGAGGTCCGCGAGCGCGTGAACAAACTCCTCTCCGTGAAGGGTCTCGTCCCTGCGGACGAGTTTCACCGCCTCCTCGGACTCATCATGTGGGATCAGTGCGGCATGGCCCGCACCGAGGCAGGGCTCAAACAGGCGATCAGCGAGATTCGCGCCCTCCGTGAGCGCTTCTGGAAGGAAGTTGCTGTTCCCGGTACCGGTACCGAGCTGAACCAGTCCCTCGAGCGCGCTGGTCGCGTCGCCGACTTCCTCGAGTTCGGAGAGCTCCTTTGCCTGGATGCCCTCACCCGCGAGGAATCGTGCGGCGGCCACTTCCGCACCGAGCACCAGACACCCGAAGGCGAGGCCCTCCGTCATGACGACAAGTTCGCCGACGTCTTTGCCTGGATGTTCCAAGGCGAGGGCAAGACTCCAGAGCTCGTGAAGGAACCTCTCCACTACGAGGCCGTCCACCTCGCCACCCGCAGCTACAAGTAATCACACTTCACGAGCAACGACCCTATTATCATGAGCGTCATGCACTTTCATCTCCGACTTTGGCGTCAGGACACCCCCACGGCCAAGGGGCACTTTGAGGAAATCGAAGCGAACGACATCCCCTCCGAGTGCTCCTTCCTCGAGATGCTCGACATCGTGAATAACCGCCTCCTCGGCGAGAAGCGCAGCCCCGTCGCCTTCGAGAGCGACTGCCGCGAGGGCATCTGCGGCACCTGCAGCATGG
>JBMOIK010000585.1:0-2143 GCA_049317365.1 Rectinemataceae bacterium
GATCCAATCCATGGGCTGGTCATTGCCCAGAGCGCGTGCTCGGACCTGGTACATCCATTCGCTGCCCGGCAGCCCTGATATCCCTATCTCGTATCAATTACTGCGGGATAGTCGCAGGGCACCGTATACTTATGCACACATAGACAAATATCTACAGGCAAATCCGGGTTTCCGCAGGAGATAGAGCTTGACAGAACACCGAGGCCCGGAGATAGGCCCAGGTTATTGCTGTCGGGGATGGAGCCTTCGGGTAGAGGACATGTTTTTTTCGAGCCTGGGCCTGTAAAGCATTTGACAACAGCAAAGAATTACATAGACTGAGTAATCTGAGGTAATTATGAGGAATATTGCTGTTGGGGCATGCAGAGGTGCCGATTCAGCTTCTCCGGATCTCCGTGAGGGACGAATGGGAAACATGATCCGAATGGCGCTGTCTTTCGTCCTGCTCTCCGTCATGGCAGCGGCCAGCTTTGCCGCCGACCAGGCCGATCAGGTTTTCGCAGCGTTGAAGGCCAGGAATGCCTGGGAAGTTACCCGACTCCTTCAGGGCCTTGCCCTGCTGGGGGATTTTGCCCAGCTGGACAGGGTGAAGGTTGGCGATCCAGGCCTCTTTGACGCCAGGAACTTCCCGGGCGAGTTTGTAGGCAAGATCGTTTTCAATTATGTTGAAGCTGCCGCGAGTGCGGTCAAGACAGCGCAGAAAGCCGAGGGGAAGGCCAATCCTAATCCCAAGGGCAGCGTGCAGTGGTACATATGGGATCTCGACAGTGCCTTGGCGGCCAAGGCTGCGACCAAGGTGGCCTCTACGCAAAAAGCCCTCCAATCCCAGATCGAAACCGACATCAAGGCACTGTCTGAGGCCCTCGATACGGGAAGGGTTGATAAGAAGACTGCCTTTGTCGTTTCGCTGTATCTGTTCTCAATCAATCCGGCTGATCTGGCTGATAGTGTGGCCAGCGAGGCTGAAAAGCTGAATGTCAAATTCCTCCGCGAGTCGGAGAGCATTCTGGAATACCTTTTCGAGGCAGGGGTTTCCTTTCCTTCGACCCTGCCCAGCTCTCTCAAACTCGAGGTCTGGAAGCGGGAAAGGACTGCCTTCGACGCGTTTGTGAGAATCACTGCGCCTGACACGAAAAAGAACAACGAAACAAAGGATGGCTTCGCGGCACGGGCAAGCGAGGCGAAGCGCCTCGAGGACCTCATCATGAGCACTGAAATCACGCTTCCTGCCACGCTTGGCCTCGGAACCTACCCTGTGGAGGGAGGGGGCTACTTCCCGCTCACGGTTTCCTTGCCGATCCTTGTTCAGAAAAATGGCCGGGGTCAGGAATTGCTGGACGATCAGGGCAGAACGATCCTTCTCCTCAAAGTCAGCGATCTTGGCAAGGCTGATATCCGCTATTACCTCGACCGCGCCAGCGCTTCGTCCTTCACGGACAAGGGCTTCGCAGCCTGGACAGGGACGGCGACCATCGCAGCAGTCAAGCCTGGAGCCTATCGACTCAAGGAGCTGGCTGTGAAGAACGGGAAGGGCCCAGTGACTGAGGGGCTCTGGGGTTTCATGGTCAGCCGGACGCGCGGTGAAGCAGACGAGACGCTCATAACCATTGACAATTATTTCAAAGGTCATGAATACAGTTTCTCGGGCACCAGGGTGGCAGGCGCGGGAACACAGATAGCCATCACTGCTGATGGAAGCTATTCCCTGTCGAGCGATGCCACGGGCCCCGGAGAGCTATGGAAGGCAGAGCTCACGGCACGCTATGACTACTACCACATTGGTGACCCTGGTCCGGCAGGAGGAGTAGTCTTCTATGACAAAGGTGCCTACTCTGACGGCTGGCGCTTCCTCGAGGCGGCCCCCAGGGATCTAAGCACAGGCGTCTCATGGAACAATGGTACCTTCATACGTACCGACACCGCTATCGGATCCGGCAGGTCCAACACCGACGCCATTTTCGCTGCCCAAGGCCGAGTCAGCTATGCCGCGACAGTCTGCAAGAACCTCTCAATTGATGGATATTCGGATTGGTTCCTTCCTTCGAAGGACGCGCTCAACCTGATGTACACGAGCCTGAGGATGGTAGGTCGGGGTGCTTTCAGCGAGGGCTGGTACTGGTCCTCCTCCCAGGCCGGAAGCTCG
>JBMOIK010000586.1:0-2141 GCA_049317365.1 Rectinemataceae bacterium
GGCCAGCGCGAGGGGATAGGCTCCGGCCAGGGCCTGCCAGGCCGCATGGACGAGGGCGGAGGCTTCGCGGTCGGGTTCCGCCGTCCAGGACGAAGGGGAGGCGCCCTGCTGGAGTCGCATGACCTGTCCGTCCCGGACAAAGCGGAGTGATCCATCGGGAAGGGCGGCGAGGGATTCCGCTGAGCCGAAATCCCTTCCGTCGTCGTAGACCTGCGTGAACTCGGCGGCCGCGGAGTCGGCGCGGTACACCTTGGACTGGAAGGAGTTGGAGGCCCAGAGCGTCCCCTTGGCCCGGGGAGGGGCGCCGGACGCGCCGGAACCCGCCACGCCGGCGGCGGCTTGCCCGACCCAGAGGAGGTCGGCGATCTCGTCGGTGCTCGTCATGGTGGGCATGATGAAGAGGCCCTCTCGGAATCTTCGCTGGGTAGGGTGGTGAACTTCGGTTCCCGCGAGGAGCACAGTACCATGGTCACTCCGACCAACTTGATGGGGCCAGAGGCCTTGTTCCTTGCGATAGACAGGGCTTTCGACAGCCACTGACGAAGGGTCCGGCGCTTCGAGCCAGCTGTCGACGGCGATGACCTTCCGCTGTGCCAAGCGCTTGAGATCCGCCTCTACAAAGGGACAGCAGGCAAAATCGACCGCTTTGGAATCATGCCACAGGCTCTCGAACTCCTCGGCTACCCAGGCGACGGCCTCGGGGCTGTCATCCTCCCAGAGGAGCTCGTAGTTCAGTTTCCAGACGGTGGCGCTTTCGTTGACGCTCCCAAGGAAGGTGATGGCTCGGCCATCCGGATAGCGGACCAGTCCCGCCTTGCCATGGATGAGGCCGAAGACATCCACATCTAGTTTCATCAATGCAGAGGTCTTAACTATGCTGCCTATATTATTCATGGTTCTGACCTTTGGTGTACTATCTCAATCAGAGAAGAGCCGGAGGTATTCGGAGAAGACGAAGATGCGATTGCGCTGGAAGCCCGTCGTTTCGGTGAGGATGCCCTTGTCCACAAAGGCCGAGACGAGATCGTTGGCCGCCTTGGGCGAGAGTCCTGTCAGGTCCTGGATGGCCTTGACGCTTACCGCAGGGTTCTTGAAGAGGGAATGCAGCAATTCGACGCCCTTGGGCGATCGCTTGCCCATGCGCAGGATACGCTCCTTTTCGATCTCGGCCTTGAGGTCGACGATCTTCTTGAGGGTTCCGACCGAGCGATCCGCGGTCTGGATGACGCCGGTCAGGAAGAATTTGATCCATTGCCCGAGGTCGTTCTTCTCGCGCACGAGGGTGAGGTTGTCGTAGTAGAGACCCTTGTTCCGCTCGAAGAAATCGGAGAGGTAGAGGAGGGGCTTTTCCAGGACGCCGCTCGAACCCAGGTAGAGGGTGATGAGGAGGCGCCCGATGCGGCCATTGCCGCCCTGGAAGGGGTGGATCGTCTCGAACTGGTAGTGGGTGATGGCTATGCGGACGAGGTGGGGAAGCTTGATGGAGCCGTTGTGGAGGAAGTCCTCGAGGTCGCCTAGCAGGGCGGGGAGTTCGGTATGGGCCGGCGGGATGAAGACGGCATCGGCCAGGCTGGCACCGCCGATCCAGTTTTGCGAGACGCGGAATTCTTCCGGCGTCTTTCTCTCGCCACGACCGCTCGAGAGGAGAATGCGATGGGTCTCGCGGATGAGGCGATTGGACAGGGGAAGCTTCGCAAGCGTATCGAGCGAGGCGTCCATGGCCGCGACATAGTTGTTGACTGCCTTCCAGTCATCCCGTCGCTCCGGATCGATCTCGTTCTCGCCGATGAAGGCCTCTTCGATGTTCGTCCAGGTGCCCTCGATCCTGCTCGAAACGACGGCCTCCTTGAAAATATGCATCCGGATGAACATGCCAGTGTCGGGCACGAAGCGGGAAAAGGAGTTGAGCTCGCCAAGGCGCAACGAGGCGGTCTCGAGCAGTTCGTTGATCCCCTCGTCGCTCCAATGAAAGCCATGATTTATCGTCTCAGGAAGGAAATAGCGGTATTGAAAGCCCTGCGCGAAGCGTCCCGCTTTGAAATCCTTCAGGTCCATTCTTCCTCCAAAGTAAAATTGCCAACAATCTTATGGCTCTTCGCTATTTTGTATGGGTGGTGTATAATACCTAGCTATGAAAGATT